>NZ_LECT01000045.1 GCF_001027925.1 Rhodopirellula islandica
CGCCCGCCACCATTTATTTTTCGAACGTCCCAAGGGAGGGTGATCATAAACGCTTGGCAACACGGTACTTCAAAACTGCACGACCTCTGCGCGGGCGGGGTTCGCAAGACGCCAAGCAGGTCGGCAGGAGTCTTTCGGCATTTGGACTGTTTTAGAAAACGCCACTGTTGCCACGTCCAACCGGGGCGAACGCCCAAACGGCTCACATGGTTGTGCCTGATCAGTCCTACCGACCTGCTTGAATTGCGTTCAGGAGGGTGGATTCACCCTTGCGAGCACGGCATTTCCAAACGGCACGACCTTTTCGCAGGGCGGATTGCTGGGACAGGAATGAAACGCAATCGCGTGAAACTAAGACGGAGGTGGATCATGGCTTGATCCGTCTTGTCCTGGCCCGCAAAGTTTCGCTATTCCGGATTTCCCTCAAGATCGTTTCCGTTCGTTGTCGATCCGTGGAGGGGGAGATGTTGCGCCTGGAGAGTCCTGTACGTGGAGGATGTTTCCGTCGACCACTCACGTTCCAAAACGAGAGAAGTACGCATGACAACCGCGTCCAAAAACACTGATCCAAGACGTCCTTCCAATCCGTCACGCGCGGAGTTCGAAGAAATCGCGCCGACCCTGCTGCGATTGCCCGATTTGCATCCGCCAACGGATTCAGGTGAGGGCTGTGCCGAGGAGGATTCGTCGTCCGTCAAGCAAGACGCACCCGCTTCACCGGTGATGCAAGACTTGCTGGATGCGGCGACACAAACCGCGCCCGACGCGGTCAATCATTCCAGCGTCACAAGGCTTCCCGATTTGACGCCGGTTGCTGCGGCTGTGACTTGTCCTGTTCCTCCGCCACCTGCTGCGGTGGAAGAACCGGTGGTGATCGCGAAAGCAGTGGAATCGTTTGCTGCGACTCAACCAAGCTCGCCGCCACGCAACACGTCTGTGGACGCGGGCAAAGCCTCGGTGTCCGCCGAAACCGACCGGGACGGATCCTGGAAAGCCACCTCGGAATCGCTGAGCAATCGGGCCCTGGCTCTGGTTGGTTCTCGGAACACGCTGCTGGCGTTGCTGGCACTGATTGCATGCTGGGCGGTGTTCGCTCCGCGAAGGCATCCCAACGCTCAGCAAAACTCGGAAGTGTTGAGCGCAAAGGAACCGGCTGTCGACGAAACCGCATCCAAGTTGGAAGCGAAGTCCAGTTTCGGTTCGGTGGCATCCAGTAAAAAAACACCTCGACCCAAACAATCTCGGTCCATCTCCGATTCAGCAACGAAAGTCGCTGGCGCGGAAGCCAACACTTTGGCCCCGAAACCGACGCCCTTCAAGGCTGACTCCTACAAGACAGGGGCCTCGGTTGCGGGGGCTTCGAAATTGGGGGGCTCGAGCAGAGAGGGCGCGAACAGTGGGGGCCTGGAAGGCCCAGCGGGCGACATGCCAGGGTTGAACGCACCGACTCATTCGATGAGTAAAACAAAATTAGGGCAGCCGACACGTGCGGGCGAATTCGGATCGGCTCCAAGCGGAACCAGTTTGGTGGAATCGCAGTTGGCATCCTCCGCGACCCAACATGGCGTTGGTGGAGTGCCTCCTTTTGATTCCGCTCCCTTTCACAGCGAACCGGTTGCTGAATCATTCGCCCCCGTGGTCCGTGAACCTCAAGTCGCCATGGCTCCTTCGAACCCTGGTTTGACTTCGCCAGTTTCAGAAGCGAATTCGGAGTTGGGGCTGCCTGACGACGATCGCTCTCTTCCAGGGAACAGTGAGGGTCCAGTGGACGCTGTGTCGCCCGCCATTCCAGCCCCGTTGCAAACCGGCACGCCAGGATTGATCACCAATTGGATCGACTACCTGCCGCCTATGCCATCGGAATTGGGGGAGCAAGCCTCGGCGGATGGTGCACGACCTGCTTCGCCGGAAGTGTTCCCGACCACCCAATCGCCATTGTCTCCGGATTTTCAGTTTGCTTTGCCAGGAGATGGGCCGGAGGTTTCCGTTGGAAACCAAGTTCCCTCCTCCGGCGACCAGCCCGAAGCCAGAGTCGCCACCCCGTCTTTCTTTCCCGAATCCAATCTGCGCCGCTGAGTGACAGGGAAACGTGATGAATCAACCCAATAACTTCATTCAATCGCACGCCCGGAATCGTCGTTACGTTTCCAAGACGGTGGCCCAAATGCAGGCGGTCGATTCGATCGATTCCGCCGTGGTTCCACCGCGGACGAATGACACCGCCACCCAAGAATCATTGACTGGTTTGGAGCGATCCGAACGAGTCACACGGCGACTGGACGAGGCGGTGTTGCGACTGGATCGTGCCGCCTCGATGCGTCGCCAACGAGAAACGGTCGACGAAACCACCGCCGTGGAAACGGCCGTGGTGGAGGAACCTGTGATCCCCGCACCGAAAACGCATTTGCTGAAAGATTCCCCGTCGGCAATCAAACGACCCTCGGATCGATTGAAGCCGATGCGGGGTGATCGTCGCGACGACGCGACCGGAATGCAGTTGGATGCATCTGTGACGGAGTCCACCTCCATCTGGATGGAAACGGCGGACCAATCGACTCGTTTACGCATCGACCGTCCTGTCGATGTGGATGACACCGCTCGACGAATTGGCGAGCCGCTGATCGTTTCGGGCGTCGCCAAGATACCTGCGTCACCGGCTGTCGAAACCAACACCATCGAAATGGATGCTTCGCCGGCGCCAGCTTTCGATTCAGCGCCACCCCGTGCACCGGTTCGTGATTGGGAATCGCATTCGGTTCCGGATGTGGCGGCTCGGGTCACGTTGCAGGTGAGTGAAGCGGAACGTTATCTCGCCGAGTCAATGCAGCAGCAAACCGCGGACATCGCTGAACCAACTCCAGTTGCTGAACCAGCACCCGTTGCGGAAGCCCAGCCGGTTGTGGTTCCCACGGAGGAACCCAAGGAAGTTGCCAAGCGAGCGTTTGTGGCCGCGTGGCAAGTGACGGAACTTGAAATCCCGGACACGGTGTCGGAATTGTTCCTCTGTGGATCGCTGGCCGATCAATTGGGACAACACATCGTGGACGCTCAAGTCGACGGGCTGGGTTCCATCGCTGTGACCAGTGTGCTGCCCGGCGAAGGTCGTTCGACGGTTGCGATGGGCATCGCGCTCAGTGTGGCTTACACCGGAATGAAGGTTGCTTTGGTCGACGCTGACATCGATGGCCCCACGCTGAGCGATGACTTTGCCCTCGAACTGGACCTGGATTGGATCGATGCGATTCGCGATGGCATCCCCGTGGAAGAAGTCGCGGTGGCATCGGAGTCCGACGCGTTGACTTTGATTCCCTTGTTGCCTGGTGCCGACGAACTGTCCCCGGCATCGAGCGAGTTGGAACAGGTGGTCGAACGACTGAAGCAATCCTTTGATCTGGTGATCATTGATTGCGGCACCGCTGCCTTGTCGACCGCCAGCCTTTGTGACTCGGCATTGATCGTGCGTGACATGAGCCGCACCAACGAATCCGACGTGGAGGCACTCGTCAGCGAGCTTCGCCGGAATGGATTGACCGGCGTGGGAATTGTCGAAAACTTCTGCCAAGACACAGAGTGATTTGGGAGCAGTCGGGAAAAAGGTGTCAGGTACCTTTTCCCAACGTTCCGGGAAAAGGTACCTGACACCTTTTTCTGTCATCGCATCGCCGTGGCGTCTCTCGTTGATCAGCGTTCGCGAAAAAGTTCGCTGATCGATTGGTCGTGGTGAATCCGCTTGATCGCCTCGGCCAACAACGGTGCGACCGAAAGTTGGACCAGGTTGGGCAGCAACTTCTCACCTGTCACGGGAATCGTGTCGGTCACGGTGATGGAATCAATCGGAGCATCGCGAAGTCGTTCGATGGCAGGGCCACACAGAACACCGTGGGTGCAAGCGATGTGGATTTCTTTCGCACCGGCTTCGTGAACCAAGCGAGCTGCGCCGCAGATGGATCCAGCGGTGCTGATCATGTCATCGAACATCAACGCGATCTTGCCCTCGACGGGACCGCCAATGATCGTGTTCTGGCGGACTTCCAGAGCGTTGGTGCGGCGTTTGTCGACGATGGCCAAGCTGCCACCGAGCCGTTTGGTGTGACCCAGTGCGCGTTTGATGCTGCCTTCATCGGGACTGACGACCACCACTTCATCACCAGAAAATCGTCGGCTGACAAAGTGGTCGTTGATCACCGGAGCGGCGTACAAGTGATCGACAGGGACGTCGAAGAATCCTTGGATTTGGGCGGCGTGAAGGTCCATGGTGAGGACCCGGTCCGCACCCGCCCGCGTGATCAGATTCGCGACCAATTTCGCGGTGATCGGCACACGACCCTCATCTTTGCGATCCTGACGCGCGTACCCAAAGTAGGGAATGACCGCGGTGATGCGTTCGGCGCTGGCTCGTTTGCAGCAATCGATCATCGTCAACAACTCGATCAAGTTGTCGTTGACCGGCGGGCAAGTCGGTTGCACCAAGAACACGTCGCGACCACGAACGTCTTCATCGAGTTTGCAGTAGTTCTCGCCGTCTGGGAATTGACCCAGCGTGATGCGAGCTGGCTTCAGATGCAGGTGACGACAAAGCTTTTCAGCAAGATCATGGTTTGCTCGGCCACTGAAGATTTTCAGTTCACGCATAACCCATCGCTCGCATTGTTTGGTCGACCAATTGAAGTTCCTCAGGGTTGTTGATGGAAAGCGATTCGCAATCCTGCAGAACGGGCAAGGCTTCGACGGGACGTCCAGCTTCGTGAAGCAGACGAGCACAATCCGTCAGGTAGTATTCGCCTTGAGCGTTGTCGTTGCTGAGTTTGGAAAGCGAATCCAGCAAATCGGCGTTGTTGAACAGGTACGTGCTCATGTTCACTTCACAGATGGCACGTTGTTCATCGGTGGCATCTTTGTGTTCCACGATGCCGGTGAATTGTCCGCTGTCGTCTCGCACGATGCGGCCGAGCCCCGTCGGGTCGTCTTTGGTCAGTGTGCCAAGCAGCAACGCGGGACGCGTGGCTTGGAAGTGCTCAATCAATTTGATCAAACTGGACGGTTGGATCAGCGGCGAGTCACCGGCGATGACCAGTGTCAGGCCATCGTGATCAGCCAATTGATCGAGGCACATTTGAACGGCGTGTCCCGTGCCGAGTTGTTCGGTTTGCTCCGCGAAGGACAATGTCTCGTCGTTGCGAGTCCCCAGTTCCTTGCGGACGAGGTCGGCTTCATAGCCCACCACGGCGATCTTCTTTTGGATGCCAGCCTTGTCAGCGGCGTCCAAAACGAAGTGGATCATGGGGCGATCGACGACCGGGCAAAGCACTTTGGGGAGTTCGCTGTTCATGCGAGTTCCCTTGCCAGCGGCCAGCACAACGAGGCACACGTTGGCGTTTGCAGTGGAGGGAGCGGAGGATTCTGTCTTCGTGGTCATCGGGGGTCCGAGAAAAGCCGTCGGCGACGATGGGGATGGCGAATGAAGAATGACGCGGGCCAACATCGTCCCTTGCCGGTACCTTTCGGGCAAGCCGGTACCTTGCCCGAACCGTCGGCGTGGGAGTTGCTCGTGCCACGATTTCGGGTGTTGGGACGAGCTGGCCGCATTGGAGTGGCCCCCAGGGCGGAGGGCGTGCCGCTTTTTAAGTGCCGTGCTCGTAGCAGCTTGCGAACCCCGCCCGCTGCAGAGGTCGTGCCGTTTTTCTTCACCCTCCCTTTGGGAGGGGCGGACCGCTTCGGGCCGGGAAGAGTTACGCGCTGGATCCAATGCTGAGCCCTCCCCTCGCTCGACCCTCCCAAGGGGAGGGTGATGACAAGCGCCTGGCAATACAGCACCTGAAAGCCGCACGACCTCTTTGTTCCGGGGGAGGTGCACCGTGCGGAAACCCGCACCAAAAGGCTTCGCGACCTCTCGCGTGGGTCAACCGAGAGCCGCAAGTGGTGACAATCACAGCACTTGAAAACGGCACCCGCCCAACGATTCGGAATGCAGACGGAAGCGTCTCGGATGGAAATCGTTCGGGCTTGAAACAATTCGTCTGCAAAAGCCGGTTTTTTTGGCTGCGTTGACCTTGCCGGCGGTTTCACGCGATTGCTAGTGTGACCGAACAGAATTTTGCCCAGAACTTTTGCTCAGAATTCAATTGGGACTGCAGGCCCTGGGTCTTGGAAGCCGATATCAGACGTGTTCTCGAAACCTGCGCTTGCGAAGTCTCCACCGATTCTGACGGATTGATTCCTGGGACAAGGATTGCAACGCTGATAACCGAGTCGAGAGTTCCCTGATTGGCATGCGCTGTTGGCGTTTGTTCAAGACGGATCGGTTGTCACACCCACAATCCTTTTCAAATTTTTGTCGATCGATCGACATGCCAAATGGGCCACGAAGGTCCGGCATAGGATCCGGTTGTCAATTCCGCTTTCCTCCCGGGAGCACGCGTCAAGATGCAAATTTACGGTCCATTTCGACTTTCTACGAGCCAAGCCGCTTCATCGGTTTCCAAGCCAGCTGCCAATGCTGGTGCGAACCGCCTGAAGGCAGATGCCGCCACGCAGAGGACCACCGCCGCGCCAGTGGACCAACTCGACCTGTCCAGTGCCGCGACTTCCGTCAATCGATTGGATTCTGCCTCGCCGATTGCCGGTGGCGGTGAAATCCGGATTGATCGTGTGGCCGACATCCGTCGTCAAATCGCCGATGGAAGCTACGACACTCCGGAGAAGATGGACGCGGCACTCGACCGCTTCCTCGATGAACTGGCGTGACGCAAAGCGACGTCAGAGACCTTGATTCGCTCGATGCCCTTCGACAGGCTGTCGAGCGATTGGCGGACCGCATGTGTCAGTCCAGCCACTCCATTCACGCGATCCTGAATCGTGTCGACGAACATTTCTCGGTCAATCAGATCGCGTACTGGCGCGATCAAAATCGCCTGGCCGAACGGGAGCTGACCGCCGCGCAGGATCAGCTCAGCCGAAAACGTTCGACGGTGCGTTCCGGCGATCGAGTGCCGGCCACCGAAGAAGCCAAGAATGTGGCTCGCTGGAAAACCCGGCTGCGGTTCTGCCAAGACCAAGAACGTTTGGCTCGCCGCATCTCCATTGAGATGCAGCAGGTCTGCGAGAAAACTCGCGGGCCATCCGCCGCGCTCACCGAACTGGGTGAAGTCGCGTTGCCCACCGCCGCGAATCGATTGCTGGTGCTGATCGACCGCCTGCGTGCCTACCAAGACGGGCAGAATCCTGGGCCTCAATGAGCGGGACTCACAGGGTTCCTGGCCGTTTCTTCGGTGTCGATGCCAAGTCAAAGCAGCAGGAAGAGAGAGCCGCCCGGCCCGCTCTTACAGCGACTTCAGTACCTTGTCCGCGGCGGCGATCGTTTCGTCGATCATCGCTTCGGTGTGTTGCTGACTGAAGAACATCGCTTCGAATTGGCTGCATGGCATGTAGATGCCTTCTTGAATCAACCCCCAGAAGTAGCGTCCGAATGCCTCTCGATCGCAGCGATCCGCATCATCCCAGCATTGAACGGAATCCGGGTTGAAGAACAGAGTCAGCATCGCGCCGGCTTTGGCAACTGTGTGAGCGATGCCCGCGTCGCTGGCGGCGCGGTCCAGGCCATCGGCCAAACGGGTCGCCAATCGCTCCAGTTGCTCATAGGGAGGATTTTCTTTCAACAAACGCAGCGTTGCCGAGCCCGCGGCGACGGCGACCGGGTTGCCGCTGAGTGTTCCGGCTTGAAAGACTTTGCCCGCCGGAAGCACCTGGTTCATGATCTCGGCGCGGCCGCCGTAAGCTCCCAACGGCATCCCGCCGCCAACGATTTTGCCCAGCGTGGTCATGTCGGGCGTGACTCCAAACCGTTCTTGGGCTCCGCCGTAGGCCACTCGAAAACCGGTCATGACTTCATCGAAGATCAGGATGGATCCATGCTGCGTTGTCAGGTCGCGTGCGGCGTTCAAGAATTCCATCGTTGGCACAACACAGCCCATGTTTCCCACCACCGGTTCCAAGATCAAGGCAGCGATCTCGGCACCATGTTGTTCGAAAGCGTTCTGCAAACCGGGCACATCGTTGTAGGACAGAACGAGTGTGTCTTGGACGGCACCGGGGGTCACACCGGGAGAATCCGGGGCACCCAACGTTGCCGCAGCGCTTCCGGCCGCAACCAGCAATGCGTCGACGTGGCCGTGATAGTTGCCGGCGAACTTGATGACTTTCTTGCGTCCAGTTGCGCCTCGAGCCACACGGAGCGCGCTCATGGTGGCTTCCGTTCCGCTGTTGACCAAGCGGACCTTTTCGATGCTGGGAACCGCTTCGATGATCTGCTCAGCCAGTTGGGATTCGGCTTCGGTCGGCGCGCCGTAGCTGGTGCCCTTGGAGGCCGCCGCGGTGATTGCGCCGATGACCTCGGGATGCGCGTGCCCCAGGATCATGGGCCCCCACGAACCGATGTAGTCGAGGTAGCGATTGCCGTCGAGGTCGAACAGGTAGGGGCCTTCGGCTCGTTCGATGAACAAGGGCGTGCCACCGACGGCACCGAACGCTCGTGCGGGTGAGTTGACTCCGCCGGGCATCAGCGCGGAGGCACGTTCAAAGGCAGCCACGCTCTTGGGGCCAGCGGTGGGACGAGCGGCAGATGAATTCGCAGGTGAGTTCATGATCGATGGGGGAGGTGAAACGAAGGGAGGGTGGCGGCTGGTGGTGGCAGCCTGGAATCAGGAGTCGTCGCGAACCGTACGAATCAAATGGTCTGCACCGTTCGCTCGAAGTCGATCGGCAACCAACGTGCCCAGTTGATGGGCTGCGGCGACCTCCAAATCGGCGTCGTCGGGAGTGACTGCAACGCGGGCCTGTTCTTGCAATCGTTCGTTCCCATCGGCTGACATCACGATCGCATTCAGGCAAAGCTCAGTGCCTTGATCGGAAGTGTCCAGATGGGCGTGGCAGGCAATCGGGGCCAGGCACCCGCCGTGGAGCTCGGAAAGGACTTTGCGTTCTGCAGTCGCAGCTAAGCGTGCCGCAGCGTCATTCAAACGGGAGACTGCCCGCAGTGCGTTGGGGTTGTCGCTTCGCACTTCGATCCCCAAGGCGCCTTGTCCGGGGGCAGGCAGCATTTCGTCGAGTGGGAACAACTGGTGAGGCAGGCGGGTCATCTCCAGACGCAGAATTCCAGCGTGGGCCAGCACGATCGCGTCAAATTCGCCCGCGTTGAGCTTGGCCAACCGAGTCTGCACGTTGCCGCGAATGGGCAGGACTTCCAGGTCGGGACGGAGTTGTTTCAGCTGGGCCAACCGTCGTGTGCTGCCCGTTCCGACTCGAGATCCTTGCGGCAAACAGGCCAGCGGTGAGCCGCTGCCTGACGCGCTGGAGGAGGCATTCCAGTGGGGGCTGTTGTCGGCAAAGACCAACGCGTCCAAGACGGATTCTCGGGGGGGGACCGCTGCCAGTGCGAAGCGATTGTCCGGTTCCGTGGGCAAATCTTTGAGCGAGTGGACCGCCACATCGGCTTCGTCGTCGACGAGGGCCTGTTGGATACGTTTGGTGAACAGGCCGACCTGACGAGTGCCGTCGATCGGACGCATGTCGGTGTCGCCTTTGCTGACCAAAGGCACGATGACGGTCTGAAATCCTCGGTTTTTGAGGGATTCAGCGACATGTTCGGCCTGCCACATGGCCAGGGGGCTTTCTCGGGTGGCGATTCGCAGACGGGGGGCGTCGGAGGAGGAAGTCGGGGCCACAGGTGCGGTTTATTCGTTGGGAAGGGTGGACGGAGGGACCGAAAATGCGAAAATCATGGCGGATAATCTTCCGCTGCGTCGTTACGCTATTAAACAAGAGTGTAGGCCGAGGGCGCCAGTTCCGGAACCGAGTGCGACTCGGTCAGGAAGGGACTTCGGTTGCGTTCTCGCACCTTCTCCATCTCCCATCCTCCGTCTGCCCTTGTCCAATTCTTCTGACGAACCTGAACTGTTCGGCGATGCCGCCGGCCGGGACACGCGACGTCACACCGAAAACTCCAAGGAGTCCGGTGGGGACGATGCCAGTTCGTGGGCGGAACTCATGGACGCATCCGCGGCCGAATCGATGGGTGAATTGACTCGGGACCAAACGCATTCCGAGGTTGGATTTGAAGTCGAAGCGTTCCATCGGTCCATCCCCGAGATTGTGGGGGTCTACAAAGTCGGACGCCCAATCGGCCGAGGTGGGATGGGCGAAGTGTTCCTGGCCGAGCATCGGTCGATGGGGCGCGTTGTCGCACTCAAAATCTTGCCGACTCGTTGGCTCGATCGGGTGGAATCCGTCAATCGGTTCTACGAAGAGGTTCGCGCGGCTTCCCGGTTGATGCACCCGAACATCGTCACCGCCTTTGATGCGGGAGAAGCCGACGGCATTCACTACCTGGCGATGGAGTACGTCGATGGGCGAACGCTGTCGCAATGGGTCAACGATCAAGGCCCAATGTCGATCGGTGATGCCGCATCCGCCATCCGCCAAGCGGCTTTCGCGTTGCATCACGCTCATGCGGCCGGCATCGTGCACCGCGACGTCAAACCTGGCAACTTGATGCGAGCCCACGATGGAACGATCAAGTTATTGGATCTCGGATTGGCTCGTTTTTCGGCGGATTGGTATCCCTCGCCTCGAGACATCAAGCCGCGGGAATTGGATCTTCCGGAGGATCACAACCCTCTCAGTTCTGCAACCACGGAAGCGAAGAACCGACCTCTGCTGGGGACGTTGTCGTTCATCTCACCGGAACAACTCGAGGACGCCAACTCGGCCGATTCGCGCAGCGACCAGTATTCGCTGGGGGCGACGCTGTTCTATCTGTTGATGGGACATCCACCGTTCACGGGCGATTTGGTCGAACAGGTGTACGGTCATCGCCATGGTGAAGTGCCGGATCTGATGACGCTTCGCAACGACGTGGATCTGAAACTGGCGGACATCGTGCGTCGGATGCTGGCCAAAGATCCGGCGGAGCGGTACGGCTCAATGGACGAAGTCGCGCGCGCGATGTCGCCCTACGACAACGACCGTTCGACCCCCGCCTGGGTGTTGGATTTTGCGAGGCGCGAAACCGGCGAAGATCACACGACGGTGGGAGGGGAATCCACCCGCCGCGGTTTGCTCAGTGTCATCGGCATTGAGCTCGGGATGACCCACGCTGCCACTGCGATCACTCAGTCCGATGGATCCATGTTGTCGGGATGGCCGGGGATGTCATCGCAAGGCCCCCGTCCGCTGTGCCGAATCGCGGTCGCTGAAAAGACGGACCGGGACACCGGGCTGTCGACAATTCTGTTTGGTGACAGTGCCTACGAACGTCGTGAGCGGCATCCGCAGCGGGTGGCTCATTGCCAGATGATGTACTTTGGCCGCGATGACATGATGCGGCGGATCGGTGGGCGGATGTGCCCTCCCGAGGTCACGATGGGATTGTGCATGCGGCATTTGCTTGGCAATACATTGAGCCAACTGGACTCACCCGGTTCACCTGATGGCGATTCGTCGTCGCCGATGGCGTTGGGAACGAGTTGGAAACGGCATGCACGCTGGCCCGATGCCGTCGCGATCACGGTCCCTTCGAGTTATGACCAATTGCATCGCCGCGCGATTTATCAAGCCGCGCAATTGGCGGGCTTGCCAGCGGTGCGTTTGATCGAACGCAGCATCGCGGTGACACGCTTCGCGATGACAACTCCATCTCGCAGCAGTCATGCGGAAGAACCGTTGCCGCCAATCGATTCGCAGTCGTCGGCGCCGATCCTGTATGTCGGCCTGACAGGGCAATCGTTGGACGTATCGGTTCTGCAAGTCTACGGCGGCCAGATCCGACAAATCGCGACCTCGGGACATTGGTGCCACGGCACGATGGCATGGTCCCGGCGATTGGTGGAAATGATTTCGTCTCGGTTGCCATGCGATCCCCAACGCGTTCAAGGGCTGCCAGCCAACCGACAGGAATTGATTCACGTCACACGCATCCAGATGGCGGGTGAGCGAGCGATGAACCAGTTGTTGTTGATGCCCGAAACACGGGTGGAGATCGCTCACCAAAACCACGTTGACACGGTGGAACTGACTCGTGAGGAGTGGTTGACCCAGTGCGAAGATTTGATGTTGTCGATTGAAGAAAGCATTCAGTTGGTTTGCCAGCGTGCCGGTGTGCTGCCGTCTGACCTGAGGCATTGTTTGGCAATGGGGCCCTTGTTGCGTTTGCCTGCAATTCGCGATCGTGTGCTGACGAAAGGGGCTCCCAATGCGGCGATCGCTTTTTACGATCAAGTCGATGCGGCTCACGGCGCGGCAGCCTGTGTGGCGTCCGAGTTGCCAGGCCAGTTGTGTTCGGAACCGCCTGCCAAAGGTGTGGCGGGTCATTCCATTGGATTCGTTGTCGCTGATCGTGACGGCAAGCGGCGAATTTTGCCGATCATTCCAAGAGGAACGCCCACGCCAGCTCGCACCAATCGTCAGCTCAACGGTACCGCACGCGACAACCAGATGACTTTGTCATTGGTGGAGTCTTCCGGCAAGATTGGCGAGAATTGGCAGACTCTTGGTCGGCATACGATCGAGGTGGCGCCCGACGAAGTGAACCCCAGGCGACGACTCGGGTTCGAGCTGGACATCAACGGTTTGCTGTCGGTTCACCTGGAACGTCCCGACCTGGGCCGAACCGTGATGCTGCCCTCGTTGCCAGCGTCCAGCATGGACGAATTTCAGTGGCAAGATTGGCGAGAATGGATTGAAGCGACCCTCTGACCTTTTCGAGAGGTGAATGCTGCCGATGAGATCACGTGTCAGTCCTGCGACACAGCTTCGCGTTTTGACGCTAGTTCGACTGTTGATTTAGTCGGTTCTCATCCACTCTCATTCCAAGCTGTGGCACGGCACTCATGGTCTGTCAGGACTTGTTTTTAGGGTAGTGGACGAGGCCACGAGTCCTGAACTGGCGTCAAATCCAAGGACTCGTGGCCTCGTCCACTACGATCAACCCTCACTTTTAGCTGTGACAGACCACTAGGTTTTCGGCACCAACCGATTGAGCAGGTCACGGTTTTCTTGGCGGATCGCTTCGCATTGCCTTCGCAATTCACGAGGTGTTTCGGTTCCCGTCAGGATCGCCAATTGTTTGAGTTCTAGCGGAGGTTCTTCATCTTCGAAGCCGATCGGCAGCTCATGTCGGGCCACTGTGTTGAGCAATCTGAGTTTGCCTTCGATGCTTCGTAACAAACGGCCGTTGCGAGCCAATGTTTGAACATCGTCCTCGGCATAACACTTCCGGCGAGAGAGTTCTTCCAGGCACCGAACGGTGTTGGCGTGGAGCGGAAAGTCACTGTCATGGGCCTCTCGGAGGACGCCTGCGGCAGCAATCAATTCGATATCCACCAGCCCTCCGACGCCGCGTTTGAGGTTGTTGGGGCCTGCGGTGGATTCGTTGTTTTCACGCCAGTCACGAAGTTCCCCGTTCATGCTGTCACGCCAGCTGACGCTGCGAATCACCCTTTGAAGCATCTGGTCAATCGATTCGCGTGCTTCGCGGGAACCCGAGATAGGTCGAGCCTTGCAGAGCGTGACCGATTGCCAAAGCGAAGCGGTCCGCAGGCGAAACGGTTTGAGAAATTGGTCCCGTGACATTGCCAAGACCGACTCGTCGGCGCCGCCGGCGAAGGGCAAGTCCAGTTCGTACAAGCGGCCTTCGTTGGATTGGTCCATCCGCCGAAGAATGTTGCCCGCCAACTGATTGAAGAATTGACGATTGGAAAGTGTCGATTTTGGACCGCCAACGCGACGTTGGGTTTCGCCCTCCGCGGTGTACACGAACGTGAGATCCAAGTCGCTGTGGTAGTTCATTTCGCCGCCGGCAAAACGTCCCAGAGCGACAGCGACCAACTCGGATTGTTCCCCGTTTTGATCGAGGGGGTCTCCGTACCGTTGGGCAAGCCGCTCGTGTTCCTGGTCGATGACGCGACGCAAGCAGGCTTCCGCCGTATCGGTCAACGACTGGCTGATCGAATCGATGGATTCCTTCCCCAGCAGATCACGGACCCCGATCATCAAATGAGCACTGGCTTTGACATTTCGCAGCACATCGACGATCTCGTCCACGCCATCGCACAACCGGATGGTTTGCGCATCCAAGCGTTCGGTCGTCGGCAGACGATCCATCACCAAGGAATCGATCAATTCGTCAATCATGCCGGGATGATCGATCAGGATGTTTGTCAGGTAAGGAGCCAAGGAGCACATCGAGACCGTGAGGCGAAGCGTCGCATCGTTGGTCCGCAACAATTCCCACAGGGTGGCTTTGGCGCCAATCGAATCCGTCATCGCGACCAGCCGAGCCAGCGTGGAATCTGGATCGGGAGAAGCCGCGATTTCTTGCAACACGCGAGGAGCCACCGCAGCAAAGAAGTGGCGGCATCGCCGAGGAGAAAGGAACGAAACCGTTTCTTGGCTGAGCGCAAGCACATTGGAGATCGCTTGCGGGACGTGGTTGAATCGATACTGAGCGACGGTTTGGTGGAACACATCCATGTCTGGATCCGGGTCCAGGATCAGTTCGGTGATCACCGCCAGATCATGCAGCGAACTGGGTTCACTGTCGTCGCCAGAACCAGAGTTTCCGTCGGGGACTGGAATTTCGCTTGGGGGCACTTCGTCAACCATCAAGTGGTTGATGATCTTTCGATTGACGTCGAACGTTTCTTGCAACATCTCTTCAAAACGTGCCGCGTCCCCCTTGAGATGAATGGCAGCGGCATCGGCCGGCTCGGTGCGAACTCCCAGTCGCCAAGCGAGCCGAGCGCGAACATCCGCCTCGTCGGGCAAGTGTGAGATTCGGTGATCAAACAGCACTGCCAAGAGGTGTTCCAAGCGACACAGTTTCGCGTGGTTGGTCGACAGGATGGTGGCCTCTTGGGAGGTCAGGCACCCATGTCGCGACAGTTCTGTGATGGCGGGGAGCGTTCCAGTGACTCGAACATCAGGCAAGTCGCCTCCGTGAAGCAATTGCAAGAACTGGATGGTCAGTTCAATGTCGCGACGACCGCCGGGGACATCCGCGATCGGGGTGGCGTCGGTGGAGGTGGTCGCGAGGGCTCGTTTTTCCAGTTTCCGCCTCAGCACCCGGATGTCAGCGATCTCGCTGCGAGTCAGCAAGTGGTGATACACCCAAGGTTCGATTCGTTTCAGGAACGACTGGGACAATGCTTCGTCGCCCGCTGCGTGGCGTGCCTTGACGAATGCCAGGCGTTGCCACGTGCGACCATTCCGTTCGTAATGCGTGGCGGCTTCGTTGATGCCGAAGAAGTCGATGTCGGCTCCTGAGCTGCTGGTCGGCTGACGACCCAACGACGATTGTGGGCGTGTGGACTGAACTCCCAAACGCTGGGTGTCGGACAACATCAATTCGTTCTGAGTGGGTTGATGGTCGAATCGCAACGAGAACGGGATGACCTGGCTGCCGTTGGATTGCAACAGTTCGACCAGGCTGCGAGCCACCTGTTGATGGAAGTCGATGTGGCTGGCGTTCTTGCGGTCGATCTGGTCGCACAGCAGCAACAAATCCAGTTGCGATTCGTAGCCAATTTCTTGCCCGCCGTAGTTGCCCAAGGCGATGATCGAGAATCTCGGTTGGCTTCCGTCGATGCGCTGCGGGGTTGGTCGTTTGGCCGACAAGGACGTGATTGCGAACGCCAATGCAGCCTCCATGATCGCGTCGGTGACGAAGCTGATTTGAGATTGAACCTTGTCCGGTGGCAGGCCACGAACAAACTCGCCGTAGGCAATTCGAAGGATCTCACGGCTCGCAAATCGCCGGATCGCGAACGAAGCGCGGCGGTTGGACTGAATCGTTTCCATTTCGCCGGACAATTCGTCGATCAGCACCGATCGCTGCGCCGGGGAACCGTCGCTGGCTCGAATCAGGTCGAAGCTTTCCGGGTCGTTGATCAGCAATTTTGCAATCGCTGGGCTGGTGCTGAGTACCTGCAGCAACGCAGGCAGCATCATCGGATCGCGTTCGAACAGCGCCAGCAGAGCCATCGGGCTGCGCGAGACGCCGATGAACTGGCTCAGGCGATCGATGGATTCGTCGGGGTCATCCGTCAGGTGCAGGTGTTCAACCAGCCCCGACCAAAGCAGTTGCAGCAGATCCTCGGAGACGCCGCTGCCTGCGATCGCAGAAAGCGATTGGTGGACACGCGACGGATCGGCGACATGTTCGGGGCTCAGCGGCGCATAGTCGGCCCAGTCACTCATCCAATCCATCCAGTCGCATTCGAGGAACCTCCACGGAACTTCGCGTCGTTGAGCTGCGTCTTATTGATTGGACCGCTTTCGCGACCACGCATTTTTTCGCAACGCCACAAAGGAGTTTAGACGGTGGGTGGGAATCGTTGTAGCGGACGGTGGGGCACCTGATTCACCAAATCAGCTCGGCAGGGCGGAGGCGTCTGGTCGGGGGGGAATTGCCCCCGCGGGCCGGATTCCGAGATCCATCTGTTGAGCCAAAATGATGACAACGAAATTCAAATCTTGCGTGACATCACTCAGACGTGACCTACGTTTTGATATGCGAGGCGGGGGAACGTCGTGCATCAAATAATCACGGTGTTGAGGTGTGTGGTGGTTGTTCACCGAGTGTTGCGGGAACGCAACGTCGGTGATGTCTGGAACCCACACGCCACGTCGCAAACTCATTCATCCCGCAGGCGGTCAGTCCGCCTAACTCCTTCTGCGACAACGGTTTGCTATGATTTATGTGTTGCCCCAAGAGGCGACTGGCACCGCCGGTGCTTGGTCTCACTCACCCAATCGTGTTGATAATGTTTCGGGTGTCGAGGAGACCTTGATGGGAAAGAAGCTCAGCCGCCGTAGCTTGCAGGACGACGCCTTTGATGCCGAGGATTCGGTCAATCGCCGATCACGCACGATGGGGCAGGAGTTCTCGGATTCGATCTCCGAGGAAATCGAAGCCGGTGCGGCAGGCGACGAAGACGCGGTTTCTCGTCGCGACGAGTTTCCGACCGATCCCACCGAAGACCCGGTGCGTATGTACCTGATGCAAATGGGGCAGATCCCATTGTTGACGCGAGACCAGGAGGTTGCCGCGGCTCAGCAGATCGAAGCCACCCGGGAACGTTACCGTCATTGCATGATGGCAACGGACTTCATGTTGCAAGCCGCACTGAAGTTGCTGCAACAGGTCCGTGACAAGCAATTGCGTCTGGATCGCACCATCGAAGTCAGCGTGACCAACGCGGCCGAGAAAAAAGCGATCATGAAACGGATCGTTCCCAACACTCGCACATTGGACTACTTGCTGCATCAAAACCGCGGCGACTACATGGTCGCGATCAATTCGTCGCTGCCAATGCGTCGTCGTCGTGCGGCTTGGCGGAACCTCGTCATTCGCCGAAACAAGGCGGTACGGTTGGTCGAGGAGATGAATCTGCGAACCAACAAGCTGCAGCCCATCTTTGAAAAGCTCCGGCGCAGTTGCGAACGCATGCAAGAGATCAGGGCCATCTTGGCGGACGATCATCGATCAACCATGCCTGGCATGCCGTCGGGCGATGAGTTGCGATCCGAACTCCGCAGCCTGATGCGGTTGACCTACGAAACACCTCGCACGCTTTCTCGCCGTGTCGAACGATGCGACACCTATCGCGATGACTACGACGCCGCCAAACGAGTTCTGTCAGCGGGCAACTTGCGGTTGGTGGTTTCGATCGCGAAAAAGTATCGCAACCGAGGGTTGTCGTTCCTGGATCTGATCCAAGAAGGCAACACGGGTTTGATGCGAGCCGTCGACAAATTCGAGCACGCTCGCGGGTACAAATTCAGCACCTACGCAACATGGTGGATTCGTCAGGCCATCACGCGAGCGATCGCGGATCAAAGCCGCACGATCCGTGTGCCCGTGCACATGATCGACACGATGAACAAGATCCGCCAAATCACTCGTGACTTGGTCCAAGAACATGGCCGGGAACCCACCGCGGAAGAAGTCTCCAGTCGCAGTGGTTTGTCTCTCGATGACACTCGCGTGATTCTGAAAATGAGTCGCCAGCCATTGTCCTTGGATCAGCCGGTTGGCGATCACGACGACAGTGTCTTTGGTGAATTCCTGCAAGACCATCGCAATGACGATCCGTTGGTGGAAACCAACCGCGAAGCGTTGAAGCACCAGATCGATTTGGCGATGGAAACGCTGAACTACCGCGAGCGTGAGATCCTTCGATTGCGATACGGTTTGGCCGACGGTTACACCTACACGTTGGAAGAAGTGGGGCGGATCTTCCAGGTCACCCGCGAACGTGTTCGTCAAATCGAGAGCAAGGCTGTTCGTAAGTTGCAGCAACCTTACCGAGCCAAGTCACTGGTCAGCTTCCTCGACGGAGCGGAAGTGTCCTTGTTCGAAGGCAGCGAAGCGATCTGAGATCGCAGGTGCATGGATCGCTCGGTTTCGACCGAGCGAGCAACACTCGCTCGCTCAAAACAGCTTGATCGAGTCACCACAATGAGCGGTGGCTTGATAGGCCAACACGGAGTTGAGCAGTTCGATCGCCATGCGTGATTCCAATGTCACGCCGGCTCGAACGCCAACGCATGGATCGTGCCGACCCTTGGCCAACTCAAAATCGATTTCATCGAACTGCTTGTTGATGGAATCTTGCGGCAGGTTGATCGTCGAGGTGGGCTTGAAGCCGACTCGAGCAACCAGGGGATTGCCGGTGGTGATGCCACCAATCAATCCACCGTGCGTGTTGGATTGATAGCCCTTGCTGCGAATCGGATCGTTGTTTTCGCTGCCGGTCCGCGGAATCACATCGGCGCCTGATCCAATCTCGCAGGACTGCACCGCGTTGAGGCCACCGAGGGCTCCCATCAAGCGAACCTTCAGGCTTTGATAGAGCGGTTGACCCACCAGGGGCGGAACGCCAACGGCGACCACTTCGACCGCCGCACCCAGGGAATCGCCACGTTTGCGAGTTTCCTTGATCAGCTCACCGGCTTCGGTTGCGAAGTCTGAATCGATCGAAGCGATCTCAGCTTCGCCGAGCGTCTTCTCGATCTCGTCCACATTCTCAATCGTCAGAGAGTCCGCCAACCGACGACTGGCCTTCAGCGAACCGACTTGGCAAATCGAAGAGACAAACCGGGTCCCAAAGTATTCCCTTAGGATGAGGCGAGCCACGCTGCCGCCGATGACATCGGTGATGGTCGATCGGTAGCTCGAACGCCCGCCACCGCGAACGTCGACGAAGCCTTTGGATTGGTGGAATTTCACCAGATCCGTGTGGCCCGGCCGGACTTCCCCGGTAGGGCCACTGAACTGGGTGTAGTCGCCTGATTTCTTGCTGGTCGACAACACGATCGCCGCAATGGGTTCCCCGGTGGTGAAGCCGTCTTCGTAGCCTTCGGTGGCAAACGATTGGTTGTCCACCTCGACCGACAATTTCGATCCGGTCAGCAGCGCATCCATGTCATCCTGGTACAGCCCCGACAGAAAGACGACTTTGTCCTTTTCATTGCGGGGCGTGCCGTGTTTGTTGCCACCTGGCCGACGTCGGTCGAGGAACGGTTGCACATCGCGTCGACGAATGCGAACCCCAGGAGGGCACCCATGAATGATCGTGGTGACCGCAGGGCCGTGGCTCTCGCCTGCTCCTGCGACCGAGAAATGGGGACCGCCTAGGATTTCCATTGCAAACCGGCTCCGTTCAACCGGGCAGCCGTTTCGGCCATCAAGGCATCTTCGGCGGCTTCGTCTTCGGCGATGTAAGTCACGCTGAAACGAAGGAACGAACCGGCGTCGTCCCAGGGCACGGTGACGATGCCGTTTTCTTCAATCAGGAACCGCGTCGCATCTTCCGCAGCGGCAAAGGTTTCGCCGCTGGCTGTTCCGGACGGTGACTTCGTGTAGAGGAAGTAGGTGCCGCCTGGCATCTCGGCTTCGAAGCCACAGTCTCGAAGGACTTTGACCAGTTTTTCCATTCGCCGACGATACTTGGTGCGGATGCGTTCTGGAATGGAATCGTCATCGAGTGCCGCCGCGGCAGCTTTTTGCGTGGCGATGAATTGACCGCTGTCACTGTTGTCTTTGACGTCCGAGAACGCTTTGACAACCAATGGGTGACCGGCGACGAATCCCATTCGCCATCCGATCATGTCGTAGCCTTTGCTCATCGAGTGAACTTCGACACCAACGTCCAAGGCACCGGGGACTTCGAGGAAGCTGGACGGTTTGCCGTCAAAGGTCAGCATGATGTGAGCGGCGTCGTTGACGACCACGAACTCCTTTTCTTTCGCCAGCGCGATCACATCTTCGAAGAAGGACTTCGGTGCCGTGCCACCCGTGGGCGAGTTGGGGTAGTTGAGAATCATCAACTTGGTGCGACGGAACACATCGTCGGGGATCGCGTCCAAATCGGGCAAGAACTTGTTCTCGGCCAGCAATGGCAATCGGTAGACGTCGCCACCGTAGTAGCGTGTGTGAGTGCCCGCGACGGGATAGCCCGGCACGGTCATCATCGTGATGTCGCCTGGGTTGATGAAGCAGGCCGGCAACATTGCGTAAGCTGGTTTGCTGCCGATGCAGTGGTTGATCTGTGTTTCAGGATCCAGCTGAACGCCAAATTGACGCTGCATGAATCGAGCGGCGGCTGCCTTGTATTCCGCGACGCCATTGTCAGCGTAGCCACGATTTTCGACTTGGTTGATTTCACGGCCCATGACTTCGCGAATCGACGCGTCGGCCATGGAATCGTTTTCGCCGATTCCGAAGTCCAGCAATTGCCGCTCAGGGTGATCCGCCAAGGCTTTTCGTTTGGCGCGTTTGATCTTTTCAAACTTGTAAATCTCGGTGCTCTTGCCGTAGTTCGCTCCGCCAATTCGTTCGGCAAACAGCGATTGAATGTACGGGTCGGAGTTCGGAGCGGTTTCGGAAGCAGCGGCAGCGGAGGACATTTGCGACCCATCGAGATCGTTCGGGAAAAGAAATGAGCGAATCGGATGTTTTAGCCTCGAAGCACACGTTCGTCGAGGTCGTGAGTTGCCCCCAGTCGCCGTGGGAGGGTCCCCATGGATGCTCCGCGATTCGTTCCTTCCCCCCGGGAAATCAGGGGTTCGGCAATCGGCAGCGGGGCCATTGAGCTATACAATTGATGGTTGCTGAGCCCTCCGGAGAGATGGGGCCGAACCGTTGCCCGCCCTTTGTCCCGTGTTCTTTCATGTCCGAGCCGATTTTTTCCAGTCACGACGACACTCTGCCCTCGAATGATCCCCCTGCCAAAGCGGGCGGTGCACGTGACAGTTCGTCTCGCAGCGACCGTTCTCGCGAGCAAGCTCGACACGAAGCGGAAATGCGTGAGGCACGCGGCCACTATGAAGAACTGGCGGAACTCGCCGGGTCGCTGGCCCATGAGATCAAGAACCCGCTTTCCATCATCCACATGAACATCGATTTGCTCAGTGAAGATTTGATGGAGATCGATTCTCCGTCGAGTCGTCGCTGCCAGAATCGAGTCGACATGGTTCGGAACCAGTGCGAACGCATGGAAGGGCTGCTGCGAGATTTCTTGCGATTTGCCAGGTTGCGGCACATCGATTTGGTCCCGGGCAGCTTGAATGACCAGATCCAACAAGTCCTTGATGCCTACCAGGCTCAGGCGGATTCCCAAGACGTGGAGTTGCAGCGGTATCTCGATCCCGATCTACCATCGATTCGCCTGCACAGTGACGCGCTGCAATCGGCGCTCATGAATCTGGTGAAGAACGCGCTGGAAGCGATGCCCGATGGCGGACAGCTTTGGGCCCGCACCTACAGCACTCGTGGTGGGGTGAACCTGGACTTGATCGACACCGGATCCGGCGTCGACGACAACACGGTGCTGCACATGTTCGAACCGTTCTACAGCACCAAAGATGGTGGCTCCGGGTTGGGATTGCCGACCGCTCGAAAAATCATCGAAGCTCACGGGGCGCGGATTTCAGTTCAAAGTGAAACCGGCCGCGGGACCAAATTCAGTTTGCAATTTCCTGTGCCGGCGCGTTTGGGGTGACCTTCCCTAAAACCGGGCTCGTCAGCTGGCTTGGCTGGACTCTGGCGGAGACTGGGGGAATACAATCATTTCGCGTTGGGTCAGTGGTCGACAGTGCGATGGGCCGTTCGTCGACTGAAACCGCCTCTTCTCAAGCGATTCCGTCTGCTCTAGCGAGATTCCCGATGCCGATTCGAGTTTTGATGTTCTGGTTCGTTGCGGTGCTGGGGATTTTTGCGACGACAGTTGGCATGGATCGAGCGGTGGCGGCAGAGCCGTCCGCCTCGCCGGCTCAGCCGTACGTGCTGCAGATGATTCGTGACGACTCGGTGCACGCAGAATTGCAGCTTTCCACCGATCAGATCCAGCAAGTGTACGACGCCATCGCGGAGGTTGATCCTCGCTGGTGGGTCAACCGGATCACTCCCCTCGAGCAGCAATCCGCTGAAATTCGAGAGTTGACGTCGACGCTGAAAAACCGACTGGCTGGGGTTTTGTCCGATGACCAAATGAAGCGTTTGGAGCAATTGGAAAAGCAGGCCGCTGGAACTCGATTTGTGGTGCATCCCGATGCGATCGCCGCTCTGGAATTGAGCGACAGCCAAGTTGAAACGCTCAAAGAAACGTTTGCCGCGACCGACGAGGAAGTCGCCAAGCTGCAGAAACAGGTCGCGGACAAAGAGTTGGAAGCCGCCGAAGCGGCCAGTGATGTCGCCGCGATCCAAGCTCGAGAGCGGCAGAGTTTGGTCGGCCAGTTGACTCGGGATCAACAAGCCAAAATCGGATCATTGCTGGGCGCGACGTTCGACTTCTCAAAGGTGATGCGAACCTACCCACGAGCCCCCGAGTTTGTGCTCGACGGTGCGGAGTGGATTCAGGGCGAACCCGCCACGATGGAAGATCTGCGTGGCAAAGTCGTGGTGGTTTATTTCTACGCGTTTCAGTGCATCAACTGCCAACGAAACTTCCCGCACTACCACGCCTGGCATGACGACATGGCGGACCAGGGATTGGTGGTGATCGGAATCCAAAGGCCGGAAACGTCGGCCGAGCGAAGTCGGGAACGGGTTTTGGCTGCGGTGGAAAAGGACGGGTTTGAATACCCGGTTTTGTTTGACGAAGAATCCGGCAACTGGAATGCTTGGGGAAATACCATGTGGCCGACGACCTACTTGATTGACAAGAAGGGGTTCATTCGTCGATGGTGGCAGGGCGAAATGAATTGGCAAGGCACCCCTGGTGAACAGCAAATGCGTCAGACCATCGAGCAACTGCTTGCAGAGTAAATCGAGCAACTGCTTGCGGAGTATGCTGCGAGATGCTGGGATGAGGGACGATGATTGTCGATGACGCTCGCATGCTGCCCACCAAACACTCCCTGACATAGAAGCTGAACTTCAGAATGGAACAGTCCTTTCTCGCCTACCTTCGCGGTCGAACTCGTCAATTGCCTCAGGTCGCCGTCGGAATCGGCGACGATGCGGCGGTGATTGACTGGCCGGGGGAATCCTCGTCTGCCCCGTCTTCCCTGCGTCAGGTTGCCTGCACCGATCAAATCCTTGATGGCGTGGATTTTCGTTCGGGGGATCAGTCGCTGGCCGACATCGGGTTCAAAGCGATGGCGATCAATCTCAGTGACATCGCCGCGATGGGGGCGACGCCTGCCTCCGCACTGGTGACATTGGCACTGCCTTCCGAAAACGCGACGGAAATCGCCGGTGAAGTCTACGAGGGCATTCTCGAAGCGGCCCAGAAGTACCAAGTCGCGATCGCGGGCGGCGATCTTTCCACGTACGACGGCCCGCTCTCGATCAGCATCACGGTGCTCGGGTGGGTCGAAAAACCGTGGTTGCGAACGGGAGCCGAAGAGGGCGACGCTCTGTTCGTCACCGGGTCTCTCGGTGGCAGCTTGTTGGGGCGGCATCTTCGCCCTGAACCGCGAGTCGAATTGGCGGCGCAGCTGAAAGAGAAAGTCGACGTGCATGCGGCGATCGATGTCAGCGACGGTTTCAGCCTGGATCTCGACCGGATGCTGGCGGCCAGCCGAATGGGGGCGGAGTTGGAATTGGAATCGCTGCCCATTTCAGATGCGGCTCATCAGTTTTCCGAAACGAGTGGCCGCACGCCATTGGAACATGCCTGGAGTGACGGAGAAGATTTCGAGTTGATCTTCTGCGTCTCGCCCGAGCAAGCGTCGATTGTTGAATCGACCGATTGGGGTGTGCCCGTGACGCGAGTCGGCAAGGTGGTGGGCCGCACCGGATTGTGGAAACGCGTCGCAACCAGCAAGTTCGAGCGTGTCTTCCCGCAAGGCTTTGTGCATGCCGAAAAAGACATCGCGGCAGCCAAGTGATTCAGCGAGCTTGATCAAGATGAACGATTCAGATTCCACTCTCGGTGAGCAGTTCCAATTCGCAATGGGCGAGTTTGAGGCCTCGTTCCCCAAGAGCTATCACTACGCGAAAAATCACATGTGGGCGACGCCATCGCCGGACCAGTCCGCTGCCAGTGGCAGCGAGCAATGCGTCTGGCGGTTCGGGTTGTCAGCGTACGCGGTGCGTCTGCTGCAAGACGTCTACTTTCTGGATTGGATCGTGGAACCGGGAACGCCTTTGTCGGCCCGCAAAACGATCGGATCGATTGAGAGCAAGAAGGCGGAAAGCGATCTGTTCTCACCGATCGCAGGTGAGCTGATTGCGATCAACGACAACGCCTTGGACGAGCCTTCTGTCATCAACGCATCGCCCTACGTCGACGGATGGCTGATCGAAATTCGCGGCAACGCCTCGGAAGAAAACCTGTTGTCCTCTGACGTCTACGCCGAGCATCTCAATGAGGCTTGGGAAGTCGCTCAGCGAACCATCAAAGGCCAAGCCAATCACTGAGGAACCATTCGGAAACAACTTCGGGATTTCAAAAGATAGCGGAAGGGCGCGAGCCCTCCGGTGACACACCGGGCGGCTCGCGCCGCTCCGCTACAGCCTAATTCCGAACGGTTCCTGAGCTGGCCTGATCGGTCGCGCATCGCCCCCGTTCGATGGTCCGCAAGCATTCCAGCGGGCGGGGGGCCAAAGTTGCCTTCGGCGGTCACTTCACGGGACGGACCAAGACCTGCAACTTCTTGTTGTCGTACTGAGCCGCGTTGCTGGCGAAGGTCCAATCGGTGTGCTCACCCGAGTGATTGCCAATTCCGAGATCGGCGTCCCGTCCTCGCTTCCAATTGTTGAGTGCAAAGACGGTTTCGCGGGCGCCCACGTTGTGGACTTGCATGCAGCCGTAACCATCCGCGGGCGGCCCGGGTTGGTCACCAAAGTCGAAGGCCGTGCCAGATGCTCCGGGGACTTTCGCGTCATTGCTGGGGCTGTAATTGTTGGGCCAAAACTCAATCCGTCCGGTTGAGACACCGGTTCCGTTGGACACGCTGGCATCACTGCAATGGACATTCATCGACTCGACCGCTTGCTGGAAAGTCGCTTTCGATTCGACCGTGGGGATGGCCAGTTTCTCGATGTCGTCGGTGAACGCATCCATGCTGACGAAGACCGATTTGATGTTGCCGCTGGCATCTTCCAGAGAGACCAAGTAGGCGACGCGATCGAACTTGAAAATGTCAGCGTGGCGGTCAATGTCATACTGAATGGAAGCTCCCAGTTTGTTCAGGTCCAGTTCGTAGACCAATTCGTAGTCGTCCGCACCGGGAATCGTCTGGGCAAACGAGGGGACTTTGCCAGCTCGAAAGGCGGACACGGGCAAACCGGTCGCACCGCGAAGGTTGGGCTCGGCGAGTTTGTCCCAGGCGAATCGCATGGCGACGGGATGCTGGACCTTGGGGGATGACAGAACGATCTCGTTCCCTTCGATCTTGGCCGTTGCTGTTTGGAATCCACCTGAATTTGGACCGATGATTTCAAACCAATTGGGCGATTGGTCGTCGCTGGTTTTCAAATCACCGCCGACGTTCTTGAAACGCAATCGAAGCTGGCTGCCCTCGGGTTGCATGGATTCCAGTTCCGGACTGTGTGCGACCAAGTCCGTCTTTCCATAGTCATGACGCAGCGCCAGGTCAGCCAAGCGTTTGCCGACGTCTTGCTTGTTGGGTGGGTGAATGTTGTCCAGTGTGGCGATGTCGTTGGTGACCACCATCGCGGTGTTGGGGATGGTTTGTGACGCTGTTTGAGCTTCCCAGAACTTGGCCAGGACCGGGCCTGCTTCATCACCATATTGATAGGGGGCGATCTGCACAAAGTAAAATGGAAAAGGGCCCTGGTTCCACTTCGCTCGCCAGCCTTCGATCAACGCTTGCATTTTTGCCTTGTACAGCATTCCATCGCCCCGATTGGCTTCGCCTTGGTACCAGATCGCACCTCGAATGGGCATTTGAATCAGTGGATGAATCATGCCGTTGTAGAGCGTTGTTGGCTGGCCGTGCGATGTGAACGGCGCCAATGAACTGGGGTATTCGGGGGCGGGTTCGAGGAACGAATCATTTGCCAACGCTTGCTCCGCTTTCGCGATCCACGCCTTGGTTGATTTCAAGTGGTTTTGCAACGCCGATTCATAGGCGTCGGTTCCCGGTGTTCGCTGAGTGACCGAGTCCGAGATCTCTTTCAGCTCTTTGATTCCTTGGAACCCGACTGGTGGGGTCCAAGGTTCAATGCGAGTGCCGCCCCAAGACGAATTGACCAAACCGATGGGAACGTTCAGTTCTTGATGCAGTCGTCGAGCCATGAAGTACCCGGCGGCGGTGAATTGGCCGGCGGTCTCGGGAGAGCAGACCTGCCACGGTGCCAGCACATCGTCCTGGGCGAATGGCGATGGAACGCGAGGCACTTTCATGTGCCGGATTTGCGGGAAGTTTGCCGCAGCGATTTCCTCGGCCGCGTTGACGCTGGATTGGACTCGCCATTCCATGTTGGACTGGCCCGAGCACAACCAGACTTCGCCGATCAAAATGTCTTGGAGCTCAATTTCGTTGTTGCCGGTCACCTTGATCTCAACCGGATCGGCACTCGCCGAGCGACTGGGAAGTTCGACCACCCAGTGCCCTTCTGCGTCGGCTTGCGTGCTGGCCTGGTCGTCACCGATCGTGACTTGGACCTTTTCCGAAGGTTCTGCCCAACCCCAAACACGGATCGGTTTTTCTTGTTGCAGGACCATATGGTCGCTGAAGAAGCCGGGCAGTTTGACATCGCCGCGAACAAGACTTGGATGCAAGGCACCCACGGAACTGCAAAGGAACAGAGCCGCGAACAACACGCGGTGAAAGCGGAATCGAGGGTCAGACATGGTGCGTGACTTCGGTGGGAAGGAGAGGAAGGAAGGGATCGCGGATCAATGATCGGCGGGAAGGTCCGGTTGTTGCCACGCACTCATGCCGCCATCAACCAGCAGCGTTTGTCCGTGAACATGTTCTGCCACATCGCTGAGCAGAAAGATGGCGGCTCCCACACAGGCGTCCGCGGAGGGGATCGTGCCGTTGGGCGTGTGCAACTGCATCCAGGATTCGATCGAAGTGTCGTGATTGACGACGTCGGTCAGCTGCGTTCGAACTAATCCTGGAGCCATCGAGTTGACGCGAATCCGGTGGGGAGCCAGCGAAACGCAGAGGGAACGCACCATCGCAGCGACGGCACCTTTGGACGTGTCATACGCGGTGTGATCGGGTTCGGCCAAGAAACCATTGATCGAACCGGTGAACAGGACTCGTCCGGCGACCTGGTTCGCCACCCAGCGTTTCGCGAAGGCCTGGGTCAGGAAGTACCCTGCCCCGACGTTCAAGTTCATCGTGGTTTGATAGCGTTCCGCGGTCATCTCGAGAAAGGGTGTGTCGATGAAGGTGCCCGCGTTGTTGATGAGCGTGTCCACACCGGGCAGCACGTCATCGATTTGTTGCAGCAACCCGTCGACCCAAGATTCGGCGGGTGCCGATAGATCACACAGGATCAACTCCGCACGCTGACCGTTTTCACGGCAGGCGACCAAGGTGGCTTCCGCAGCGGGATCATGCTGGAGGCCGATCAAGACAACGTCCGCGCCCACGCTGGTCAGGCCGCGCGCGATCGCGCCGCCGACACCTTGGGTGCCGCCGGTGACAACAACACGGCGCCCATCCAATCGGAAACCCTGGGGATGAAACGCCTTGGGAGATGCCGGCGATGACTCACCGGAGGGAACTTGTGACGCGTTCAAAACGATGGTTCGGTCTTGGAGTAGTCGGCAAAATGCTGCGCCGATTTTTCTCGATCAAAGCCGTCATCATGCAACACGATTCGGAAGTGAAGGTCGAGGTGCTCTCCCTCGGCGATCTTGACGCCCTCGTATTCGGGTTGGCCAAAGTGTTGGCGTCCGAATGGGTTGGCTGCGAACAATCCATACGTGCGAACGTGCCAGTAGCACTCCGGAAGTGGGTTCTCTGGATGATAAAACATCGTGATGCCAGCGGTGGGCCAGTCGGTTGGCTCGTCTGAATCGGCTTGCTGAATCGGGCCGCTGTAGTCGACCCACGACGATTTTTTGCCCCATGCCGTGCCGTCCTTCAGGCCTTCCGCGTTTTGTGCGGTTCCGCCCAGTTTCGAGTCGACCTTCATCGATCCTGCGACGCGAACTCCTAGCGTGCCTTCTTTGGTGTCACCGAGGACAACGTCGCCATCGGTGGCCTTCAGTCGGACGTCCAGGTCGATGACGGTGTCACCCTGTGATTCGGTGAATGTCCATCGGCGCTGATCGCTCAAGACGCGTTTGCCGTCTTTGTCGTTCCAGTCGTTGGTCGTGTTCAGGGTGACGCCGTCTTCGCTTTCGTCTTTCGTGAGCGATGTTTGGACGATGTATCCGGTGTGGGGCGTGGGTTTGTCCAACCAGAAGTCGAACTCGTTGACGATCCCGTGGGTGAACCACAGCGAACGGTGGTGATGGTGGTCGTCCTTTTCGTACTGGCCCTTCTCCTCCATCGGGTAGTCGCGAGTCAGCGGCAATCCCGAGGGCGAATGCAACGGGTAAAGTCCTGGGGTACCGAGCAGACTGGAATGGTGACGGGCGATCAACTTTCCACCCCGATAAATCTCCACATCCAGTTGTTTCGAATCCTTCTCATCGGAAGCGACCGTTTTGGTTTCCCAGTTCGCTGTGGCTTCGGCAGCCTCAGGAGGTGCGGCCGTGGCCGATGAAGCCATCGAGCATGCTGCGATGGCAACGCAGGCATGCTGTGTGAGTTGGCGAAGGAACCGGCGAAAACGCAGAGGATTCATCAAGGTGGGTCCGTTTGGGTTCATAGTCAGTGGGGATGCGTTTGAACGAGAGGTCGCAATCGTTGTCCGAAGTGATCTCGACGCCAAGGGCATCGGGAGCCTCTTCGGTTTGTTGCGCAACCACTCGTTGCGGAGGTGGGACTGGGAGGGGGGGAGTGAAAATCAGCGGGCGATCTGAGCGTTTGATTGGCCAGTTGCTCCTGAGTCGATGGACTATGATAGAGGGGGACGGAGCATGATGCCATCTTTTCTGAGTTCTGGTTTTTTCGGAGTCGACGCGATGTGTCACCGAGGCGGTTCGAAGCGTTTGATTGGGATGGTTTTGTTGCTGGTTTTCTTGGGGGGACCCAACCTGTTCGCCCAGCGAGCCAACCAGCGAAACGTCAAAAAGTCAAACGCGAAAACGAAGATTCGCCTTCCCGAAAGCGTCCGCACGAAGAAGCCAGTGGACATGGACGTCGCTCCCGTCCGCCAATCCAGTCGCCCAGAAATTCGCTACGCAGCGAACGAGCTGGATACCTTCATCGAACGAGAATTGTTGGCCGAGGGCATCACACCACAAGAACTGGCCAGCGACGAAGTCTTTCTGCGACGCGTTTACCTGGACGTCGCCGGACGCATTCCCACTCTGGAAGAAGCCAATCGGTTCCTCGAATCCAAATCCAGCGATCGACGGGAAGAGCTGATCGACCAGTTGCTCTCCAGCCCCGACTACGTCAGTCATTCGTACAACTGGTGGGCGGACACATTGCGATTGGTCGATCGCCCTCAGCCAAACTTGGTCGCGGATCCCTACAACGGATACGTCAAGGAATCCATCGCCGAGAACAAACCCTACGACCAGTGGGTTTACGAGATGCTGACAGCGGACGGCAAAGTTTGGGACAACCCCGCGACCGGGTTTCAGCTTCGTGATGATGGGATGCCGCTGCCTTACATCGACAACACCGTGCGAGTTTTTCTGGGAACTCAAATCGGATGCGCTCAGTGCCACGACCATCCGTTTGATGAGTGGTCGCAGTATCAGTTCTACCAACTAGCAGCATTCACCGCGGGAACCAGCACTCGGATGCGAAAGGGCGATCCCGGATTCGAGAAAACCAATCCCGCGAACGCGCTCATCAACGAAGGCAAAAAACGCTACGACAAAGGACGCGTTCCCGGCGAGTTTCAACGCATCGCCCGAGCGAACACCTACATCGTCAGTGAGCGACCGCGACGTCTGCGATTGCCGCATGACTACGCCTATCGCGATGCCAAGCCGAAGGACTTTGTTGAGCCCAAGGTGCTCTGGGGGGAAATCCCAACTTCTGCGGCCAAGGCAACGCCGCGTGAGCAGTTCGCCGCGTGGATGACCAGTCCCGAAAATCCTCGGTTCAGTCAAACGATCGTGAACCGACTTTGGAAGCGTTTGATGGGCGTCGGCTTCGTCGATCCTGTGGATGACATTCGGGACGAGAATCCATGTGTCAATGAAGCCGCGATGGAGCACCTGTGCAAAGAATTGATCCGACGTGGATTTGACCTGAAAGAACTGACCCGCATTGTCCTCTACAGCCAAACCTATCAGCGGCAAGCGGTCGATTTCGACATCACCGATGGTGAGCTCTACTACTTCCCCGGCCCCACCGTCCGGCGGATGACAGCGGAACAAGTCTGGGATTCGATTCTGACGCTAGCCGTGGACAACCCCTGGCCTTTCCAACGTCCCACCGCCGCAGAAATGAAGCCTGTGATGGACCTGGATTTTTCCAAGGTGGATTTTGCGGAGGTCCAGCGACGCTCCGCCAAGTTCAAGGAAACCTATTTCGCGGGCGTCTACAAACGCAATCTCAACCAGCACGCCTACCAGCGCAACGTGTTGTGCCGGGCCAGTGAATTGCCTTCGCCACTGCCAGCGGATCATTTCTTGCGTCAATTTGGTCAAGGTGATCGAGAGGTCATCAATGGGGCCCAAGACGACGCCACCGTGCCGCAGATCCTGGCAATGTTCAATGGCCCGATCACCCACGTGATGTTGGAACCCGGTTCGGCTTTGGTCGACAGCGTCCTCGAAGTGAACAACGTCAAGAAACGAATCGATGCGATTTTCCTGAGCGTGTTGACTCGCAAACCATCGACGGAAGATCGCGTCCTCGCATCGCGTGAACTTTCCAGTCAGAACCAAACCGGTGTCGGCTACGGCAACATCATCTGGGCTCTGCTGAACACACGAGAGTTCTTGTTCATCCAGTGACCGACAGTGCCCTTGTTGGGTGCGTCGTCGATTGACATCGCATCCTCCCTTCTCATCTCACTCATCGCCCGCGTTGCGGTTCACCCCCACGAGACCGAATCATGGCCGGAATTGAATTCACCCTGGAAGATCGACGACGATTCATCAGCCGGTTGGCGAAACAAACACTCGGCGTGTCATTCGCTGGTGGAATGCTAGGCGGGCCGTGGTGGGATGAGTTGTCGCCCAGCAGCCGTGCTCTTGCAGAGTCGGCCTCTGCCAAGAAAGCCAAGCACATCATCTATCTGTTCATGGATGGTGCGATGTCGCATTTGGACACGTTTGATCCCAAGGTTGGTGTCGAAGAAGCTGGCGAAACCAAGCCCATCGCGACTCGAGTGCCCGGCATCCAGTTCGGGGATCGTTTTCCAAAACTTTCGTACCTCGCGGGAGCCATCGCGACCGTTCGATCACTGTCCACCGAAACCGGCGCACACGAACAAGGTCGGTACCTGATGCGGACTGCCTACAAGCAAATCAACTCCATTCAGCATCCCGGCATGGGGGCCTGGATGGTGGACCGGCAAGGTCGTGAGAACAAAGAGTTGCCGGGCAATTTCTTGATCGGCAGTGGCAACCGGCATCCTGGTGCTGGTTTTTTGCCGCCGGCATTGTCGCCCGTTCCGATTGCCAATGCCAATTCGGGTTTGCAGAACATCAAGTTGCCGAAGTACTTGGATGAAAAACTGTTCTATCGCCGATTGGCGCTCGCCAATCGATTCGACAAGTCGTTTCAGTCGCAGCGGAAGAACAACGATGTCGAAGCCTACAACCAGCTCTACTTGGAAACTCGCAAGCTCATGGGAAGCGAGCATTTGAAAGTGTTCGACTTGAACGAAGAGGATGCCAAGATTCGTGACGCCTATGGTCGCAACTCGTTCGGCCAAGGTTGCTTGCTTGCACGCCGTTTAGTGGAATCGGGAGCCCGGTTTGTTGAAGTCAACTTCGGTGGCTGGGATATGCACCAAGACCTCTATTCGCGTCTGGACGAGAAGGCGACTCAGGTCGATGACGGGATGGGGTTCTTGCTCCGTGATTTGCACTCGAAGGGATTGCTCGACGAGACACTGGTGGTTTTGACAACCGAATTTGGCCGCAAGCCGAAGCTGAATGCGAACGCGGGCCGTGATCACCACCCGGGGGTGTTCTGCAGTTTGCTGGCGGGAGCCGGGATCAAGGGTGGGCAAGTCCTGGGGGCTTCGGATAAACACGGCAGCTATGTCGATGAGTATCCGGTCAGCGTTTCGTCGTTCAACAAGACCATCGCTGCGGCGGCAGGGTTGCCGCTGGACGAGGAGTTCTTCGCGCCCAACGGACGTCCCTTTAAGATCGGGGGCGACGACGATCCCATCCCCGAACTTCTTGCCTGATGTCAGCTTCCCTTGTCAGAATCAGCCCAATTGGTTTCGCATCGTCGTGCTGTTCTGGCGTTGGTCGTGGTCAACGTTTTGTGGGGATCCTCGTTCCCCTTCATCAAGGCGTTGAATCTGCTCGCTGACGAGCACTTTGGTGTGGATGAACACACGGCCTCGGGGGCGTTCCGTGCCGCGGCATCGGCATGGATGACCGGATTGCGATTCGCGTTGGCTTTTTTGATGTTCGCGGTCTGTTGCAGCGGGGTGCTTCGACGTGTTCGGTGGCCGCACTTTCTGGCCGGAATCGCAATCGGGTGTTTGTTCGTCGTCGGCATGGTCTTGCAGGTATCCGGACTGTCGACCATTCCCGCGTCTCGCAGTGGATTCTTGACCAGCCTCGCGGTGGTGTGGACGCCCATTCTTGCGACGCTCTTTGAACGACAACGGCCACGACCAATCGTGCTGCTTGCCGGGGGCGTGTCCCTGATCGGCGTGGCGATACTGACCGGGTTGCTCCAGTGGGCCGACGGCGGCCTGCGTTTCGCACCCGATGGACTGGGGCAGTGGAAAGCTGGTGACACGTTGACGCTGCTCGCCGTGTTGTTTTTCAGCGGCCAGATTGTCGCTGTCGATTGGTTTGGAAAACGGCTGGATTCGCTCGCGTTCACACCATCGATGTTCGGAACCACCGCCGTGTTGGCGTTGCTGTTCTTTGCCCTGATTCAACCCAGCATTCCAGAGGTTGCAGCAAGCGATTCAGGCAACTCTGGTTGGTACGCGTTGACGATCCAGCCCCGGTTCTATGGGCTGATCGTGTTGCTTTCGATCTTCCCGTCTTTGGTCGCATTTTCGCTGATGAATCGATTTCAACCCAGCGTGTCTCCGACGCAGGCATCGGTGCTCTACACCCTGGAACCACTGATGGCGTCCACCTGGGCCATGTTCATTCCCGGACTGCTTAGCGTTTGGTGTGCCGTTGAGTACGCAAACGAGAGGTTGACCTTCGAATTGATACTCGGCGGAACCATCCTGATCCTCGCCAACCTGCTGGCCCTCCGGCCAGCCAAGAACGCGCAAGCCGATTGCTGAAATGGCGACGCCAGTCGCGGGCGAGTTAGATCAAGAACGCGCGAAATGTGCGTCCGTCTTTCCCTTGCCAGTCCACATTTCACAACCCACCCACGAGTAGGCCGGATCAATCCGCTTCGGCGCCGCTCCAGCAAATGCCCGATGCCCACCGGCGGATGTTGCCACCCACTTGAGAGGCATCCTCGGCATTTCCAACCCTAAAAGGTGTCAGGTACCTTTTTGGGGGACTGGGGGATTTGCTTCGTTGATGGTGTCGTCGCGTGATGCGATTGAGGCAGCATTTTCCTGGGTGGAACCGCCTCCGAACCGTTTCCAGTTCAGAGGCTGCGGGAGCGGCAAATTACCTACTCTTCCAAAAAGGTACCTGACACCTTTTTTGGGCCGTGTCGGGAATTGGATAGGCATGTTGGCTGCGTGAATGAACGCACCGGCGGGGGCGAGTGTTCTTTCGCAGCCCCTTTGGATGTGTAATCTTGGTGCCCCGTCCTCGGGATAAAAGTCCTGGCGGTCACCGAACCGAACGCATCTTCTCTGCCGAAACACAACATGTCACACGAGTCAGCCGCTGCCCATGATTCAACCGAACCCAATCTCGATGCGACGAAGTTTGCCGAGGTGACATCGGGGGTCTATCGCCGCTTCGATCCGGAATCGGTTTGGATGGCATTGCGCTATGCGGTCGGGCAACAATTGTTCGATGAGAACCCGACGATCATGTTGATGTTCGTGCGAATTGCGGAAATCTATCCGGAGGCTCATGCACGATTGCAGGAAATGCGGTCCCAGGAATCCGGTCCGTTGCGTCAAGCGATTGACTTGATTGTCGATCCCCCCAACGAGCTTCGTGAAGCGAAGTACCTGCCCGATTCGATTCAGTCGCCCGGTGAGATGGATCTGTGTTGGGCGGAGTTTCTAGTGACCGGGAAAACGGAAGTCGTTGCAAAGATTGTTGCCGTGCTGGACCGAGACGACCGGACTCGTGAATTCCTCAATCAAACGCTCTCCAGCGATGCGGCTGATTTAAAATTGTCCGATGCGGAGCGTACTGAGCTTCAACAATTCGGAATTGGAATCGGGAAGTTGTCTGAAGATGCCCGTTGGGAGGTCATGACACCAGGTGATACCGATCTGTTTCTATGGCTGGCGATCAAAGACCAAAATGCAACCTGTTCGCGGATTTTGCAAGCGATGGACGAGCCACTGAAACTGCACTTGGCGAGCAAGGGAGCCGCGCTCTGGTCACTTCAGGCGAATGCGACGCAGCACGGAACGATTCGCTTGCTTTGTGAACAGGCAAGCAAGCAACCTGGTGGCTTCGGACGAAAACTCCTGGTTCCAGCCTGATCTTTCCCCCACTGCGTGCGGCGAATGCTAGCGGCCAACCACAGTCCAAAAACAATGCCTTGATCTATCCGTCGCGTCGGATCGCCGGCTGACGCCACCCACCAAACCTCGGCTCGCGAGTGCCGCTGCGTAGGGTCCATTTGTCTTGTCAGTCGGGGCCGAGATAGAGAGCACTGCCATGCCGCGGCCTCAGCGACGTGAACAGTTTGATCCCAGCGAAGTTGGGATCGGGATCCTAAAAGGTGTCAGGTACCTTTTTGGGGGACTGGGGGATTTGCTTCGTTGATGGTGTCATCGCGTGATGCGATTGAGGCAGCGTTTTTCTTGCTGGAACCGCCTCCGAACCGTTTCCAGTTCAGAGGCTGCAGGAGCGGTAAATTACCTATTCATCCAAAAAGGTACCTGACACCTTTTTAGGATCCGATGAGGGTGGCGGAGAGTTCGAGGGTGTCGCCGAGGTCTTTTTGGAGGCTTTGGAGTTGCTCGAAGAGGTGTTTGACGACCGGTTGCATGGCGGGGTTGGTGGCCAGATCGGTTTGCTCGCCGGGATCGTTTTGCATGTCAAACAGTTGCACTGTTTTGGCTTTGGGGAACACGATCAGTTTGTGCTCGGGCGTGCGAATGCTGCGTTGCAGATTCAGGTAGGCGCCGTAGATGGCTGGGTACGGTGTCACCGCTCCGTCCATCAACGGGAGCACGCTGTGGAAGTCGACGTGTTCCGGTTTCTCAATCTTTGCCAGTTCCAGCGTCGTTGGCATCACGTCTTGCAGGTAGATCGGTTCTTCCATTCGACCGCCCGCATTGACGCCGGGGCCTTTGACGAGAAACGGAACGCGGACGCTGTGGTCGTAGGGGTTCTGCTTTCCGAGAAGACCATGTTGGCCGACAGCGAGGCCGTGGTCGGCGGTGAAGAAGATCCATGTGTTGTCGGCTTTGCCGGAAGCCTCAACCGAATCGAGGATGCGGCCAATCATCGCGTCCATGTGCGTTAGCAACGCGTAGTACTCGCGACGGTGTACCCGAACGGCGTATTCGGTCCGTGGAAATGGCGCCAGACGCTCGTCCCGAAGGTTGCGGCCACATCCGATTTCTTCTGCGTAAGGGTGCAGCGGTTGGTAGTTCGCGGGGACCAAGATGTTTTCCGCAGGGTATTTGTCGAGGTATTCCTGCGGGGCTTGGCGAGGATCGTGAGTGGCATTGAAGGCCAGGTACATGAACGTGGGTTGGTCGTGCTGGGCCGCATCAGCGAAGAAGTCATCGCTGTGATTGGCGACGACTTCGCTCCAGTGCGTGCCGCCTTCCCAGAATCCGCCCCACTTCGGATCCGATGGCGACCATGGATCCGGTTGGCCTTCGATCGGGCGGTTGTAGCCTTCGGGGAAATCCTTGGGCATGCCGGCTCGGGTATCGCGAACGACGTCGAATGACTTTTCGGCGCTCGCGCGACAATGCCATTTGCCGGTCATGTAGGTGCGGTAACCGGCGGCCTTCATCATCTCGCCCCACCAGCGACCTGCTTGGCGTTCCTTTTCGGATTGGTTGTAGATTTCCTGCGCCTGCCAAACAAAGCGTCCCGAGTTCAGCATCGTGCGGCTGGCCAAGCAAACGGCACCGCTCCAGGAGCCCATGTTGTAGGCGTGATTGAACGAGGTGCCTTCGCGAGCGAGGCGGTCGAGGTTAGGGGTCTCGACCTCTTCGTTGCCAAGTTCCGCGATGGAATCGAAGCACAAGTCATCAGCGAAGATGAAGATGATGTTGGGGCGTTCGTCCGCGAAGGTTTTCGAGGAGGTGCCATTGAGAAAAAGCGTGCCCAGAAAAAGGCACGCTGCGATCACTGAGCGATTCATGAGCGACAAAAGCTAGGTGGGAAGCGGGTGGGGAAGGTTCCCAGTCTAGCTCAATGATTTTGTCTCGGGTGGGCTCGATGGAGCTCAGCTGGCACCCAATTCGACATCGATTTTGGCGTCGCGTGCTGCATCTCGCAATTTGCTCAACGCCCGAGCTTCCAGTTGACGCACGCGTTCTTTGGTCACGCCCATTTCTTCGCCGACTTCTTTCAGGGTCAATGGCTCCACACCACGCTGCAAGCCGAAGCGAGCAGAGATGATCTTTTGTTCACGTTCGTCCAGGCGGTCCAGGATACGAGCCAGCTCGCGCTGACGCTGGAGCTGAACGGTTTCTTCCAGGTACGGATCCAGACGTTCGTCTTGGTGTGCAACGAACATTTCTTCTGGAGTCGCACGGAAGCGATCACGATGTTTGAATTCGTTCGGGATGGTTCGAGCGAAGTTCTTCATGATCGCCCAGGAGGCGTAGGTGCTGAACTTATTGCCTCGCGAGTAATCGAATTTTTCCACGGCACGGATCAAGGACATGTTGCCGTCGCTGATCAATGAGAAGAAGTCTTCGGCCGATGCGACATGGCGCTTCGCGATGGAAACGACCAAACGCAAGTTCGATTGCACGATCTTGTTCTTCACCTTGACCGCTTCTTCGTACAACGATTGGATTTGATCCATCACAGCGGTGTCCATTCGGTCCGCTTCGATCAGTGATTGACGCAGTTTGTTGGCACGGTGCTTGAGGTAATTCATTTTGCGGAAGAGGTGCCCCTCTTGCTCCCGGTTCAACAACGGGACGTCGTAGAGGGCCGCCAAGTAGCTTGGCAATTCCGAGGGAGCCCGCACTTTGCGAGCGGATTCGGAAACGGGCATCTCGCCCAGGTACTCGGCTTCTCGCGAGGTGTCTTCGAAGTCTTCGTTGTAGATGTACTCCAGAGGCATCTCCAGCAGATGCTGCATCCGAACTTCGTTCAGGATCCGCTGGATGCTGGTGCGAGTGCGTTTGAAGCGTTTGCACAATTGAGGGATCGTCGCACCATGCAATTGCAGTTGGTGGATCACTCGTTTGTCTTCTTCGCTGAGTGTCTCGCGGTGATGAGGGAAGATCGCAAGTTGTCGATTCTTGGCGTCGAAGTTTTTCAGCGTGTAGCGAACCGTTTCGGGCGAACGGTGCATGATCGATGCGATTTGCTGGATGACTTCGGCAAACGTGGCTCCGCCTTCGACCAATTGCCGAGCGCGTTCGACCATCTCGGTCTTCTCATTGTCGCTCAATTGGCTGAAACGTTCGCCGCGACGGACTTTGTCTCGGTTGTTGGCAATGAAGCGATCGACGCTGCTGTTCAGGAAGCCGACTCGTTTGCGTTTGCCGAACAGGAATTTGCGGCTGACCAAGCCGGCGTCACGCCAGCGGCTGATGGTCTTGGTGGAAACGTGGAAATTGCGACTGAGATCGGCGACGGTGTGCACGTGCTCACCGGCTTCGTCCGCACTGATGTCGGCTGAATCGGAAAGGTCTTCGATCAGCAAACGCAGGTCGTGCACCAAGTCGGCCGACGCGATCGTTTGACGCAGTGAAGATTCGGGGCGGTAGTTGGTGATCCGGAAGGTGACGTAGTCCATTGAGTAATCACGATCGGGCTGAATTTCCGACAGCAATTTCTCGGCCAGCAAGGACTGCTCGACCTTCTTGGCTCGAGGGCTGAATCGAGACAGTTGATCGCGAAGTTCTTTGACAGCAATGTTTCGGTAAGACGCATGCATGATCTTGGTTTCCCAATGCCAGATTGTCCGTGCCGTTGTCCTTGCGACCCCGGCGGGTCGTCAGCACGTCAATCCAATTTGCCCGGGGGTCGCCTTATCCGTAAGACGATCGGTTTGATCGGGCAGGGAGACTTCGTTTTCAACGCCGCCCAAACGGGCTGCTCAAAAACCATCCTATTTCTCACTGCCGTCTCGTCCAGCGCGACTCCGTGCCACGCCAGTTGAAGGCATCCGAGCATCAGATCACTGAAATTCGGCTGACTTCTTGGGCTGTCCTGATTAGAGCGTGTGAGCTCACCGAGAGTTCGCTGAGATCACCGTTGATAGCGAAAAAGACGAGTTTTTCGTCTTCGATACCTCACCAAGTTCCCCTCGTTGACCCAGTGTCAAAAAGGAAGCGAACCTGCTGAAGTGCGCGGCTACCCTGCCCTGATCAGGACGAGGGACCACTAGTGAAAGTTTCAGGCCAAACGGTCCGCTCCAAGTCAAAAAAACGATTTGACTTTGCAAGTGTCCCGCAAAACGCTTGGTTTTCTCGTGCACAAAATTTTTGAGGCTACGAGCAAGTGTCCTTGTCACTGTCAAAAAAGTGCAAAGTTTACAATCAGTTTGAAACTTTGGCGGTCTCAGATTGAGAAAGGCGGCAAGAAGTGCGAGATCCGGTCAACCGCGAGAACCGGTCGAGCCGATTGAACGGATTGAGGCCGCCCATGCGAAGCGGTCGCGAGATTTTCGACTCTGCCGCCAATCCGCTGAATTGATCATGACGAATTCGACTTCTAGCTGTGTTTCTTCGAATTCTCCTTCCGCGACTCGTCGTGCGTTCCTGGCTCGCTTGCTGGCGATGGGCGGCGTGGCGGGGACGTGGGGCGCGAGTTCGATTGCTGTTGCCGCGGGGCCTGCGGAGGCCAGCGATGTGATCCTTCGCCCTCGCTTGGATCTGGGGCTGTATCGCGTTCGAATGGAAATGGACGTCAAGGGGAATGTCAATTTGACCAAGGACCCGTTGCTGGCTCGTGGCAATGACTCGAGCGCGAAGCAGCAGTTGCCGATCACCGCGAAAATCGCCTTGGATTACGAGGAGCGTTTGTTGCGGCCGCGAAACGCGGACATGGAATCGCCGATCATCGCGGCGGAGCGTCATTACCACACGGCGGAGGGTGTCAGCCGGTTGAGCCGCTTGGACCAAACCTCGCAATTGCGAGACAATTTGGGCTCGATTGTGGCTCGCCGTGACACATTGCCAGAGGCGATTTATTCGACCAGCGACTACCTGAACCATGACGAGCTGGATCTTCTCCGGACGCCCATTGCGAGCGTCGCGCTCGACCATCTTTTGCCGACCCAAACGTTGACGGTGGGCGAGAAAGTGGCGCTCGATTCGAACGATTTGGCTTCCGCGTTCAACCTCAGTGGTGTGGCGGCGAGCGACGTTGAAATCAGTTTGGTTTCCAATGATGCCAGCAACGCGAAATTGCAGTTTCAGGGCAAGCTGGATGGATTTGTCAGTGGGGTGCCAACGCAGTTGCGGGTGCTCGGCAAACTGACCTTCCAGCATTCGGTGAGAACGGTCACTTGGGCCGCGGTCGCGATTCACGAGACTCGCGAAATCGGGATGGCGGAACCCGGGTTCGATGTCACAGCGACGATTCGGATGATCCGCAAGCCGCTGGAAACGCCTCAGGCATTGCCACGCACAGCGGTTGCCGTCGATTTCGATTCTCCGCCGCCATCGGAGCGGATGCTGATGGCGATTGACTGCGAGAAAATTGGTGTTTCGGCGCTGCTGGACCGCCGGTGGCGGATCATGCAGGATGGTGCCGGGCAGGCCATTCTGCGGATGATCGAGAACGAACAGAGCATCGCCCAGTGCAACCTGAGGTCCTTGCCAAGTTTCTCGGAAGGCAAGCAGTTGACGCTGGAAGCATTCGAAGCGGATGTGCAACGAACGCTGGGCAAGCAGCTCGATCAGTTGATGCGATCCGAGGAGCAGTTGGCTGATTCGGGATTGCGAGTGTTGCATGTCACGGCCACGGGCGAAGTCGAGGGCATTCCGATTCAGTGGATCATGATGCACTTCAGCGATGATACCGGACGCCGCGTCCAAGCGACCCTGACGATGGATGGTGAAAGCGTGACTCGGTTGGACGGCTCGGATGTCCAATTGGCCGCTTCGCTGCAGTGGTCAGGACCTGGGGTCACCGGTGGCGAAGAAATCGACGTCGACTCGGCAGAAAAATCCGGCTTGGACGGCACGGAAACAGCTTCCTCGGCCGGTCAGCAATTAAGATTGGAGGCAGCTGACGTGGTCGACCCGAGCAAAACTGGCCCGGAACACGTCATCTCAGCCAGTGATCTTCCCACGACCAAGCGTTAACGACGGCTTTTCATGTTCACTTTCGCCACACGATCTCGATCTTTGGACGACCTTTCGGCAGGCTTGCCGCAAAGGCGGGGCTGGACCGGCGTGCTGGCGCAATGGACGCAAAAACCGGTCATTGCTGTTGTTTTGTGCGTATCTGCGGGCACTTTTTCGGTGACCGCCAACGCTCAGAACGCGGACCCGTCGGTTCAGGTTCAAACGGAATTCGCGCCGGGCGTGGTGACGGAGATCCCGCCCGCCCCGGATCCGAAGGAAACGTTTGACGGGCCACTGACGCTGAAGTCGATCATGGAGAGCCACCCTGAAATCGCGTGGCAGAGCGACAAGCACCCCAATGGCGAGCCACATTTCGACCCTCGTTCACGCACGCTCGAGGAAATGGCGAAGCAAGTGATTTTGCGTCGCGAAATTTTCTGCTTTGAGTTTTCGTTCAAACCGCTGCGTCAGATGTACTTGGACGTGCCACGTCCGGACGGCCGACTGCAGCGAAAGTTGGTGCACTACATGGTGTATCGCGTTCGATATCGCGGCGGTGATTTACGTCCCGCTGTCGACGACCCCGACACTCCGATTTACCAACGGATCGAATCGGTCAGCTACAGTTCCCGGCGATTCTTCCCGATGTTGGTGTTGAAGGATCACGAGAGCGACCGGAAGTATGTCGATCAGATCTTGCCTGCAGCCATGGATCGCATTGCGATTCGCGAGCAAATCACTGCACCACTGCACAATTCGGTGGACATCAGCACTGTCAAAATCCCACGCACGTCGGACAAGAATGCTCCCGGCACTTGGGGGGTCGCGACTTGGGTGGATGTGGAACCTGGATTGGATTTCTTCTCAATCGACGTGTTCGGTTTGACGAATGCATTTGAACAGGACGGTGAAGGCGACGACGCACCGTACCGCCGGAAAGCGTTGACATTGAACTTCTATCGCCCTGGCGATGGAATGGATCAAACGGAAGACCGGGTTCGCTTTGGCGTGCCTGCGTATTCGGATCCAGAAGAGCAAAAATACATGCTCGACCAATATGGGCTAGAACGACGACTTGATTACACGTGGACGTTCCGCTAATCTCTCGCCCTCTCAAATAATCTACAAACACTCCTCACTGATCAAAACGCAGAACTTCGATGGCACACAAAAAGGGTCAGGGCAGCAGCCGCAACGGTCGTGACAGCAACGCGCAACGTCGTGGTGTCAAGAAATTCGGCGGTGAAGCCGTTATCGCCGGTAACATCTTGGTTCGTCAGGTTGGAACGAAGTTCCACCCAGGTGCGGGTGTCGGCATGGGCAACGACTACACCTTGTTCGCATTGGTCGACGGCAAAGTCCGTTTTGACCGCGAAGGTCGTCGCGTCAACATTGACGTTGCCTGAATAAACCACGGCTGAATCTTCTTCCTTGAGCACGTTTGATGTTGCGGGCCTGAATCCGCCACAAGCCGAAGCGGTGCAGACTTTGTCTGGCCCGCTCCTGGTGCTCGCCGGTGCTGGCACGGGCAAGACCCGTGTGGTGACGTTTCGCATTGCGAATCTGATCAAGCACGGCGTTTCGCCTGATCGCATCTTGGCGGTCACGTTCACCAACAAAGCGGCTGGTGAAATGCAGGATCGTGTGGCCGATCTGCTGGGATATAAAAAGCAGAAGCGGAAACGCGGCCAAAAAGGGCCGCCCAAGCCCACCATCAGCACGTTTCATGCTCAGTGCGTGAAAATCCTTCGCGAGCATGCACCCGCGCTCGGCTTTCCCGCGACCTTTGCGATTTATGACCGCAGTGATCAAGAGTCACTGGCGCGAGCGATTCTGCGTGAGTTGCGGTTGCCGAACACGGCTCTGAAACCCAATGACATGCTCTCGATCATCAGTGGTTGGAAGAGCGCGTCGGTGTTTCCGGAGGAAGCGATGAGCATCGCCAGCACCGACAAGGAGCATTTCGCTGCGTCCGGCTACCGGCGTTACCAGAATGGGCTGCGTGCTCGCGGGGCCATGGACTTTGATGACTTGCTGCTGCAAACCGAGATGCTGTTCAGTGAGCACGCAGAGATTCGTGATCGTGAAGCGAGCAAGTACGACCATGTGTTGGTCGATGAGTACCAGGACACCAACGGGAGCCAGTACCGGATCACCAAGTTCCTGACCGAGGCTCACCGGAACCTGTGCGTCGTCGGCGACGATGATCAGTCGATTTACGCTTGGAGAGGTGCGGACGTGTCGCACATTCTCAGTTTCAGCAAGGATTGGCCGGACGCGAAAGTGGTTTGGCTGGAGGACAATTATCGCAGCACGGGAGCCATTTTGGAGATGGCCAACACGCTGATTGACTTCAACACGGTGCGTCACGACAAGGTGCTCAAGCCCTATCGGCCGTCCGGCAAACGCCCTCGGATCGTGCAGCACAAAGACGAGCAAGCCGAGGCAGAGACCGTCGTTCGTGAGATCAAGCACTTGATCGACAACGAGCACATTCAGCCCAAAGACATCTCGATTTTGTTTCGAACCAACGAGCAGCCTCGTCTGTTTGAGACCGAACTGCGGAAGCACGATGTGCCCTACGTGATGCTGGGCAGTCAGTCGTTCTTTGATCGTCGCGAAGTTCGTGACATCGTGGCTTATTTGAAGTGGATCAATCAGCCGGACGATGAGATTTCGTTGCTGCGAGTGATCAACACGCCCGCGCGGGGACTGAGCAACAAGTCCGTGAGGATGTTGATCGACCGCGCGGTTGCCAAGGGGATTCCGGTTTGGCAGGTGATGAATGATCCTGAGTCGGTTGCCGATTTGACTCCGGCGGCACTGCGCGGGATCGACCAACTGAAGCAGTTGTTGGGAGACGTTCAGCAGCGGCTTTCCAACGAAACCATGCGAGAAGGTTTGGAGACTTTGTTGCAGCGGACAGCGTACGCGGATGAGATCGCGCGTCTGTACGACCAGCCTGATGAGCGTGAGTCTCGGATGGCATCGATTGGTGAAGTCGCCAACGCGGTTGCCGCTTACGAAGACAAAAACGAAGAGCCTGATCTATCGGGGTTCTTGTCCGACATCGCGCTCGCCGGTCGCGAGATGGGCAGCGAAAAAGACAAGCTGGCGATGAAGAACGCGGTGTGGTTGTTGACCATGCACGCGGCCAAAGGACTGGAGTTCCCGGTCGTCTACATGGTCGGCATGGAAGATGGGATTCTGCCACACAGTCGCACGTTGAAGGGCGGGATGGACGAGGACATCGCCGAGGAGCGGCGGTTGTGTTACGTCGGCATCACTCGTGCCCAAGATCAGCTGACGATGTCGCTGGCATTGACGCGTCGTAAGTGGGGAAAGCCACGTCCGACCAAGCCGAGCATGTTCCTGTACGAGATCACCGGCCAAGCCGACAATCCGAACAAGTATCGGAAGCGAAAGCAGGGAGCGCCACGACCGTAGGGTGTGGCGCTCAAGGTAGGAAAGCCAGGGAGTGCCGACAGGTGTTCGGGGCGTGTTCCCAGTTGCCGTCGCTCCGCGACTGGTTGTCGGTATCGGGGCGTTTGAAGAACCGCGGAGCGGTGACAGTTGTTAGCCTCGGGTTTTCAACCCGAGGTCTTGGGCAACACCACCTGGCTCGGCAAGCCGCGGAGCGGCGACAGGTGGCGAGGGATGCGATGGGGGCGGATTGAAAAAGTGAAATTGTAAATTGTAAATTGTAAATTGTAAATTTCAAAATCTGGGCCGTGGAGGCGATGGCGGGGCGCGCACCGGGGGATCGTTTGGCGGGGAGCTTCGCCCCGGATGGGGCCGTCTTTCTTAGCTCGGGGTGGAAGCCCCGAGACCGATGGCGGAACACAGGCGTTCGCCCCGGACGGGGCCGGCGTCGGGCATGCCGCGCGGGTCTCGCTGACGCGTCGGGATACCATTTCGGCGGGCTCGGGAGCCTATCGTACGGGATACGAACCGGGGGGCGTTCGGTGACGAGGCGGCAAGTAACTGTCGTCGCTCCGCGACTTGGGAGTTGTGTGCCGTCGGCGTGTGACCTTGGGTTGAAACCCAAGGCTATCGGCTTTCGTCGCTCCGTGACTGGAGATTGAACCGTTTTTGTGGTGCCGCATTTTGTTGAGTTTCTGCCGCAAGCACCTCCCCCGATACTTCGTTTAGAGAGAGCTTGTTGCTGGCGGTCAACCAAACGCGTCCCCCGGAAGACGGTACCGCGTCGGGAGGGTGAAGCAGGTCGGTAGGGCTTCTCCGCCGACGGCGTTCAGTCTTGGAAGGGCTGCCAGGGTTGCTGGCCATCTTTGGGCTGCAGGAATTTTGCGTCCACCTCTTTGTACCAGCGATGAAGTTGGTCTCGCATCGCGTTCACTCTTTGAGGGTGTTGTTCAGCGAGATCGTTCAGTTCGCCGATGTCGTCCTTCAGGTTGTAGAGGTGGACTCGTCCGTCTTCGTAGCGTTCAATCAGTTTCCAATCGCCTTCGCGAATGGCTCCGCCGGGGAAGCTGCCTTGGTTGCTGTAGTGAGGGTAGTGCCAGTAGAGAGCTTGCCGGTCCAGGGATTCAGCGCCGCGAAGGAGCGGTTTGAGTGAGACACCATCGAGTTGTTGTTGCTGAGGGGCGGTTTGCCCGCAGAGGTCCAGGATCGTGGGATAGAAGTCGATGCTGCAAACAGGTTCATTGCTGGTCGTTCCTGGCTTCGTGATTCCTGGGGCGCGAATCATGAACGCCTCACGGATCCCGCCTTCGTAGACCCAGCCCTTGCCGCCTCGGAGGGGAAGGTTGGAGGTTGGCCAGCCTTCGGATGTGCTCAGTCCACCGTTGTCGGAGGTCAGGATCACGATGGTTTCTTCGGTGAGGCCGAGGTCGTCGATCTGCTGGAGGACGCGGCCGACGGCTTGATCCATCGCTTCCACCATGGCGGCGTACGTGGCGTGGCTTTGGAGTTGTCGGACGGGGCGTCCCTTCCACTCGGGTTTGCCCCACAGCTTTTCTTCTTCGCCAAAGGCCTCTTGTTCGGTCAGCCCGAGGCGTTCGGCCTTGGCTTTGTATTTCTTGACCAGTTCGGGTGGTGCCATCAGCGGCGTGTGGACGCTGTAAAACGACAGGTAGGTGAGAAACGGTTCGTCTTGGTGTTGTTCGATGAACTTGGAAGCTTCTTTGGCGAGCCGATCGGGAAGGTGTTCCCCGGTCGTGTTGTCTTCCAAGCGAGGGTTCTCAAACGGCGAGAAGTATCGCTTGCCGCTGTAGGGGCCGCCTGCGTTGTGGCCGCCTTGGTTGACGTCAAACCCTTGGTGTTCTGGCCAGTATTCCTCGGACGGGCCAAGGTGCCATTTGCCAGCGAAGAAGGTGGCGTAGCCGTTCGACTTCAGGGACTCGGCCAAGGTGACTTCTTCCAAGGGCATCCGGTTGTTCAGCGGCGCGGGATGAAACTTGCCTGGACGGGTGCCGGTGAAGAAGTTGGTCGCGTCAACGCGAGACGGGTACTTGCCCGCGAGGATGCTGTACCGGGTCGGACTGCAGACCGGGTTGGCCGCGTAGCCATCGGTGAATCGCATTCCCGATTGCGACAGTCGGTCGATGTTGGGCGTTTCGTAAAACGTGTCGGGGTTGTTGGCGCCGATGTCCATGTAGCCGAGGTCGTCGACCAAAAAGAAGACAACGTTGGGCGGCGATTTTTCTTCGGCATTGGCGAGTCGCGGCATTGTCGCGACGAGCAGCGACAGCGCGGCGATGGGAAGGAGGGATCGGGTCAACATGTCGCAGGATTCCAGTTGAGAGTCAGAAGGGGTGTGCCGCCCAGCGTCGCTTCGTTTGGTGAAGTTTAATCGTTCGGTGAAGGCGTGTGCTCGCGGCCAAGGTGTTCCAACGCCAGGTTGGTCATGCGATGGGAGTACCCGGTGAGTTTCGTGTGACCGGGGCACCAGCCTTCCAGGAACCGAACAAAGTCGGCCCAGGCGATCGGGTACAGTTTACGCCATGAATTTTCTAACGCAGTGAATTCGATTCGTTCGGTGCCGTGAGTTGACATTGCGTCCCGCAGGGAATCGAAGTAGGTCGCGAGGTAGCGAGATTCATTTCGCTCGCATTCGGATTGGCTGACGCAGCTGCTCAGGAAATAAGCGACGTCCTTCATGCCGCAGCCGCGACCGACGTATTGGAAGTCGACCATCGCAGGGGATTGGTCATGACCAGCGGCAAAGCACAGGTTGGCCACTTTCGCATCGCCGTGCACCAGCGTTTGAAACTCGCAATCGTTGAGGCACGCGTCGATCGCCGCGGCGGCCTGTTTCAATGCCCCTTCCGGCATCGTTTCGAATTCGTCAGGCCGCGTCGCCAGGTGCCAGTAGGTTCCGATCGGCCACAGGTCGTTCCACTGGTTCGCTTGGTCCCGGCGGTGCAGGAATCGAGCGTGGAAGTGTGCGAGCCATCGCAACCCTTGGTTCACGCCAACGGCGTTGAGGCTGCGATGGCGGATCGGATAGCCCGCTTGGTCCAGGTCTTCGAGAACGATGATCTGGCCCGCGGGCAACTCGGCTTGGGCCAGGCACTTTGCGACTCGGCAGGACTCGTCGCAGTGGCTGGCGTGGTGAGCGTAGAACGCCGACTCGACTTCGTACGATCGGAGTTTGCGACGGTGAGACTGCGATGTGTTCCAGCCACGCGGGTGAGCGCCACCCGGCTCGGTGGAGCTGGGCGGCGAGATTTGTTTGACGATGACACTGGTTGCCCGGGATGTGCTCGTCGAGGAGTCTGAATCGGGCCAGGTTGGTTGCTTCAGTTTGACTCGCAGGATTTGTCCATAGCCGCTCCAGAGCGTTTGAACATGCTGAACTTCGTCGATGGACGAGGCTCCTGAGATGTCTTGCAGCCAAGCGGCCGATTCGGGGGGCAAAGTCAAAATTGATCCAAGACAGTGGTCGCCGTGGTGCGACCTCGGTGAGTGCGGCTGATGTTCACGAAATCAATTTTGCCATCTTTGCCGATCACGATGGTGGTCGGGTAGGCCGTTTCTCGAGGAGCGTTCCAACGAAGTCCGTAGGCCTGGGTGAAGGAGTGGTCTGGGTCCAAGAGCATTGTGAAGGGGGCGGGCAACTTGGAGTCTTGGAGGAAGTCTTCCGCCCTGGCCTTGAGTTCCGCGGCGGGGCCGGGGTAGATCAGCAGGACTTCGATGTTTCGTTGGCGGAAGTGGCGGGCATGTTTGACCAGGTCAGCGACTTGCCCGGCACAGGCGGGACACTGACTGCCCGGAAAACCTCGCAGAACAACGACCACCACGGGGGCTTCGCCCGTGACATCGCTCAGGCTGACCTCGCCCGAACGTTTGCCAGCCACCGCCTCGAGTCGAAATTCCTTGGCCATTCGTCCGACTTCTGGCTCGGCTCTCTGCCTGTTCGGGGTGGCGTCGGTGGCGTTTGCCAATTCGCAACAGAAAACGCCGGTGGCAAGCGCAGCAACGAGCGTCATGGCTGGCAAGGTGGACTTGGGGAGCATCGTGTCGTCTCAATTGGGGGCAAAGAAATCAACGCACTTTGGCAAACACCGCTGCGTGTTCATTTTGAGCGTCGGTTCGGTGGAGCGCAAGGCTTGAGGGCCAATCGTCAATTGCTGGAGCGGGCGTTAGATTGGTGGCATGAATTCCGCTCGTTCCAATGATCCGTCCCATTCCGTATCCGATCCTGGGCTGTGCCGGATGGCTCACGGGTGTTTTGAGTCTCTCTGGGATTCCGCCTTGGAACTGAATTGCGAGGCGTCTGTGATCGCAGGGGCCCGCGTGTTGGACGCTGGGGTCGATTGCCGTGGCTCTTTGGCGGCTGGCCTGGGGCTGGCTCGGCTCTGCTTGGGTGATCTGGCGACGGTTTCCTATTCGCCCACGTCGCCCCAGGACCTGGTTGGGCTGGCTGTTTCGATTCAAACGGATCATCCGGTTCGGGCCTGCTTGGGCGGTCAGTACGCAGGGTGGCCCGTTTCAGTCGGCGACTACTTCGCGATGGCGAGTGGTCCGATGCGTTCGCTTCGCGGGAAAGAGGCGATGTTGGAGCAGCTTCAGTTGTCGCGGCCGGCAACCGGGGACGACTTTGCCGTGGGTGTTCTTGAATCAGGGACGCTGCCGGGGGAGGACGTGATTCAGGCGATGGCGGATGAATGTGGCGTGGATTCCAGTCGTCTCTGTTTGGCGGTTGCTCCGAGCACCAGCATCGCTGGCAGTGCTCAAGTGGTGTCGCGAAGCGTCGAGACGGCGTTGCACAAATTGCACGCCTTGGAATTCGACGTCGCCCGTGTGATGTCGGCTCATGGCGATGCGCCCCTGCCGCCTCCAGCAAAGCTCGGTGACACGGTGGGTGGCATTGGGCGAACCAACGATGCAATGTTGTACGGGGCCCGCGTGACGCTTTGGATCGATGCCGAGGACGATCTGATCGAGAGCGTGGCCGCGAAAATTCCTAGCGAATCCTCCGAGGATCATGGGCAGCCGTTCGCGAAAACCTTTCAGCGATACGACTACGATTTTTATCGCGTCGATCCGATGCTGTTCAGCCCCGCGGTGGTCACCATTCACTCGTTGCAAACGGGAAAATCGTGGCGTCATGGACAGCTGAACAATCGCGTTTTGCGAGAATCATTCGGGCTATGAGTCGAGCGAATGTGCTGGTTCTTGGCGGGCGTGATGCGACGTCCGGGGCATCCCGGTCTCAGCCTCTTGGCCGTGCTGCCACACTGGGTTGGCACCTGCAGGAGTTGCAGGCAGCAGCCTCGCGTCGCTCGATTCGATTGCACTTTGCGGACTACGAAACATTGAGGAGCCGTCTGCACTGCGCGGACGACACGGCGCCCACTCCAACGGGCTCAACGGCATGGTGTCAGCTGCACGACGGGACGGATTCCCGCGAGCGATCGCTGGCGGATTTCGAGGCGATCCTGACCCGCACCATGCCAGCGGGTTCAATGGAACAGATCACGTTCCGGCTAGCGGTTCTGCATGATTTCGTGCGTGGGCGAAGCGGCGTCTGCCGGACTGCCTTGGTCAATCCGCCCAGTGCGTTGGAGTTTGCAATTGATAAGTATGCGACCTTGGCTCGTGTGCAATCTCTTGGTGTTCCCACCCCGCCCACGCAGGTCGTGCAATCGCGATCGGCGGCGATGGAGGCTTTTGAAAACCTGGGTGGCGACGTGGTGATCAAGCCGATCTTTGGGGGCGAAGGTCGCGGGGTGATGCGTGTTCGCGATGCCGAGTTGGCTTGGACGGCGTTCTCAACACTCGCTCAAGTGAACGCGGTCCTGTATGTCCAGCAGTTCGTGCCGCCAGGTGGGGTGGATTTGCGAGTCTTGGTCATTGGCGATCACTCGCATGCAATCCGGCGTCGCAATGCATCCGATTTCCGGACCAACGTTCGTGGTGGCGGGCAGAGCGAACTTGTGCCGATGGAAGCGACTTGGGATCGATTGGCTCGTCAGGTCAGTGACGACTTTGGATTGAAGTTCGCTGCGATTGACTGGTTGGAAACAGAAACCGGGGAGCTTCAATTGATCGAAGTCAACGGTATCCCAGGTTGGAAGGGGGCTCAGCGGGTCGTGCAGGAATCGATCGCGGATCAAATTCTCGAAGTCTTGGTGAATGAAAATGAGTGACGGTCCATGCAGTCGAGAATCCTCACAGGTCCTGGCTGGCACAGCGGGGTCAACCGGCAATGTCGCTTCGCGCTTGAGTGCCGTCGCAAAAGTTTTGCCGGGCGGCATTGCGATTGCCGAGCCGTCGGGGCCTGCCAAGCGGGACGGTTCTGACCGCGACTACGCGTTGACGACGTTTAAAACGCTGGACGATCGCAGCACCCAGATTGCTCGCGGGTTGTTGGCTTCCGGGATCCAGCCAGGCATGCGTTTGGTGAGCTTGGTTCCGTTTGGTGCTCAGTTCATCGAGCTTGTGTTTGCGATGATGAAAGCCGGTGTGGTGGTGGTGCTGATTGATCCAGGAATGGATCGCAAGCACTTGGTCGGTTGCTTGCAGGAGGTGAACCCCGATGGCTTTTTGGGGATTCCAAAGGCGCAGGCGATTCGGGCGATCCTGCGACGCAGGTTTCCGAATGCGAAGCGCAACATCACCGTGGGGCGGCGTTGGTTTTGGGGGGGCAAAACGCTGAAGCAAATTCTGGAATTGGGTGAGCGGAATTCGGCGTTGACGCTTCCGGAGGTTCAGACGCTCGATGATGCCGCGGTGATCTTCACCACCGGCAGCACAGGGCCGCCCAAGGGTGTCGCCTACACGCATCAAACCTTTCATGCCCAGATCGATCGAATTCGAAACCGCTACGAGATTCGGCAAGGCTCACGCGACCTGGCGTGTTTCCCTCTGTTCGGTTTGTTCGATGCGGTGATGGGAGTGACGACGATCATTCCCGACATGGATCCCACTCGGCCCGCGGACGTGGACCCGAAAAAGTTGATCCAGGCGGCACGGCAGTGGGAGGTGGACCAGGCGTTTGGTTCCCCTGCACTTTGGAAGACGGTGACTCGCTGGTGCGAAGCCAATGCGGTGGGGAAGCCCTTCCCAACGCTGAAACGCGTGTTGTCCGCGGGAGCGCCTGTTCCTGCCGCGACCCTGGAATCTCTTCGGCGGTTTGTTCACGAGGATGCCCGAATTGAAACGCCTTATGGTGCGACGGAAGCGTTGCCGATTGCGTCCATCGAGTCGCGCGCCGTGATTTCAGAAACCGGGCCAGCAGCGTCCAAGGGCAAGGGCGTCTGTGTCGGTTCACGTTTTGACGGCGTGCGTTGGAAAGTGATCGAGATCAACGACGGACCCATCGCCACGATCGACGATGTCAACGAACTTCCGCGTGGCAAAATTGGAGAGTTGATCGTCAGCGGGCCAATGGTGACCAGGCGGTACGTCACTCGCGTGGATCAGAACGCCCTGCACAAAGTCCATGAGGGATCAGGCGGCTCCGAGGATCCATTTTGGCATCGGATGGGTGATGTGGGTTACTTGGACGATCAAGATCGGTTTTGGTTCTGTGGTCGCAAGGCTCATCGGATTGTCTCTTCCAAGCGAACGTTCTTCACCATTCCGTGTGAATCAGTTTTCAATGTGGATGAACAGGTCGAGAAGTGTGCGTTGGTAGGTGTCGGGAAGCCGGGGGAGCAGGAGCCGGTGCTCGTCGTTCAGCCAGTCGATCTTTCCATCAGTGGAGATTCCCGTCGAACACAAGAGCTCGAGGCGAGGCTGCGTGATCGTGCGGCTCGCAACCCACTCACGCATCGGATCGAGCGTTTTGTGATCCGTGATCAACCCTTGCCCGTCGACATTCGGCACAACAGCAAGATCTTCCGCGAAAAGCTGGCGGCAGAACTGAACGATCCCAACCAGTGAATCGTGATGGGAAGTGGTGGTGGCTCGCTATTCTTCCGTTGGGCGAATGGCACGCAGCAGGCCGGCGGCTTTGGTCCAGGTCTCCTCCAGTTCGCTTTGCGGTTCGCTGCGAGCGGTGATCCCGCCTCCGACAGCAAAGTGCCACTGCCCATCTCGCTGTGTCACGGTTCGAATCAGAATGTTGAAGTCCGCGTTGCCAGAAACGCTCACGTAACCGATGGATCCGCAGTAGGCTCCTCGCGGTTGTCTTTCGAGCCGGGCAATCGTCTTCATCGCCTCGATCTTCGGTGCTCCCGTGATGCTTCCTCCGGGAAAGCATGCGGCGAGCAGTTCGCTGATGGTGACATCATCTCGCAGTTGGCCTTCCACTGTTGATACCAGGTGCTGAACACTTTGGTAACGTTCGATTTCGCAGAGTCCTGTCACACGAACGCTGTCGTCTCGGCAGGCGATGGAAAGATCGTTTCGCATCAGGTCGACGATCATGATGTTCTCGGCACGGTCCTTGGCGCTTCCGCCGAGCACTTGAGCCAAGCGTTCGTCTTCGATCTCATCGCCGGTTCGCGGCACAGTCCCTTTGATGGGGCGGGTGACAACGTGGCGGTCTCGTATTTGGAGAAAGCCCTCGGGAGAGGAACTCAGGATCTGCTCGCTGCCGATGTCAAAGAACGCTGCGTACGGAGCTGGGTTGGATTGACGCAATCGGCTGTACAGTTCCTCTGCACTGCAGGTTGCTTCATGGGTGAGCGTCTGAGCGAGATTGACTTGGAATGAATCGCCGGCGCGGATTCGATCGATGATCTCCGTGACCGAAGCGATGTAGCGAGGTGAGTCAAAGTTGCTGCGTATGCCGGGCACCTCGGTCAGGAAGCCGGATGAAACGGATGGTTGTGAATTCTCGGTATGGCTGGCCGTGGGGGCGCATCGGGGGGAAGCGAGTCGTTCAAGGATTGCTTCGCCGCGGTGCTGGGCCCTTTGGGGATCTGTGACCAGATCCTCGTTGAGGCCGTTGCTGATCAGCGTGGCTGAGCCGGTTGAGTGGTCGACTGCGATGGTCCAGTCGTAGACTCCAATCGCCAAGCCAAGGGGAGGCTGTTCACCGAGGAATGACGGTGGCATTTGAACGCTTGGTTCGATCCACCAAGCCGCTTCGTAGGCAACCAGCCCGGCGATGCCGCCACAAAACGGTGGCAGGTCCGTGGGCCGTTCTTGCTTTGATAGTCGAAGGCACCAATCGTGATAGGTCGGCCAGGGGTCAGGGTCGGTGAGTGATGCCTGAAGCCACGCGACCGGATCGGCAGTCAAAAAGGAGTGGCGTCCTCGGTCGTGACTGTGGTCGGAGGCCGAATCGAACCAGAGTCGATGATTCATTCCGGCCAGCTTCTCAAACCAGTCTTTCAAGTCTGCGACCTGCCCGAGATGGCGAGTCCAGAGGGCGGAGTTGGGGTTGGTTTGGACGTTCGGCGAACCCAAGGGCGCGTCTGCAGGCGGATGCTTGTCGGCTGGTTGAGGCATCGCGATCGATTGGGATCGGAGATTCGCCCGTTCAGGATCGGGCGGGTGATGGCAAAAAAAATGCCTCGGCGAGTGAGGGACTCGCCGAGGCACATTCAAATTCATTCGCGAAACGAACTACGAAGCGTCCGATTTTGCTTGGTCATCGCTGCTGGCAGCAGGCACCGCTTCCTCGTCGGAGTCGCTGTCTGCCCAGCCTCGTTTTTCGCCTTCGAAGTTCAGACGTGTGATCTTGCCACTGTCGTCTTTGTGAACGTCGATGATGATCGTGTCCTTGCCTTCGAACGCACCACGCAGCAATTCTTCGCCGAGTGGATCTTCGATGCGTTGCTCGATTGCACGACGAAGTGGACGGGCACCGTAATCGAGGTTGCTGCCCTTCTTGATCAAGAACTCCTTCGCTTCGTCGCTCAAGTCGATGGCCAGGCCACGGTCGAGCAACCGTTCGCGAACCTTCGACAGTTCGAAGTCGATCACGCCCTTGAGGTCGGTCGTGGTCAGGTGACGGAAGATGATCGTGTCGTCCAAGCGGTTCAAGAACTCAGGTCGGAAGACACGTTCAATTTGGTCCATCACACGAGACTTCATCGAGTCGTAGCTCGCATCGCCATCCGGTTTTTGGAAACCGAATGCCGATTCGTTCTTGATCGCTTCCGCACCCGCGTTGGTGGTCATGATCAAGATCGTGTTTCGGAAGTCGACGTTGCGACCGAAGGAGTCGGTCAAGCGACCTTCTTCCATGACTTGCAACAGCATGTTGAAGACATCGGGGTGCGCCTTTTCGATTTCGTCGAACAGAACAACCGCGTAAGGACGGCGGCGAATCTTTTCGGTCAGCTGCCCACCTTCTTCGTAACCCACGAATCCGGGAGGGGCACCGATCAGACGGCTGACGTTGTGTTTCTCCATGTACTCGGACATGTCGATGTGCACCAAAGCGTCTGCGTCACCGAACATGTATTCAGCGAGAGCTTTGGCGAGCAACGTTTTACCGACACCGGTTGGACCGGCGAAGATGAACGAACCGGTTGGACGCTTGGGATCTTTCAAACCCGAACGACTTCGGCGAACCGCTTTGGCGACCGCTGTGACCGCTTGGCTTTGGCTGACGACGCGTTTGTGCAGTTCCTCTTCCATCTTCAGCAGACGCAACGAGTCTTCCGTTGACAGACGTGTCAATGGAATGCCGGTCATCTTGCTGACGACTTCTGCGATGATCTCTTCGTCGACGACGCCATCGGTTTGCTGACTTTTCTCACGCCATTCTTGAGTGATCTGATCTTTCTTCTTGCGAAGTTTTTCAGCTTGATCACGTAGGTTGGCGGCTTTTTCGAAGTCTTGGTTGGCAACCGCGTCTTCTTTGTCCTTGTTCAGCGTTTCGACTTGCTCGTCGATCTCTTTCAAGTCTGGTGGACGAGTCATGGTGCGAAGACGCACGCGAGCACCGGCTTCATCGATCACGTCGATGGCTTTGTCGGGCAAGCAGCGGGCGGTGATGTAGCGTTCGCTCATTTCGACGGCTGCCACGATGGCATCGTCGGTGAACTGCACCCGGTGGTGTTCTTCGTAGCGTTCTCGCAATCCCTTGAGGATTTCGATCGTCTCGGTCTTGCCGGTCGGTTCGACCATGATCTCTTGGAAACGACGGGCCAGCGCGTTGTCTTTTTCGATGTACTTGCGGTACTCGTCGAGGGTTGTCGCACCGATGCACTGGATTTCGCCCCGTGCCAAAGCTGGCTTCAGGACGTTGGCCGCGTCGATGGCGCCTTCTGCACCGCCGGCACCGACCAGGGTGTGAAGTTCATCGATGAAGAGGATCGTGTTTTTGACACGACGCACTTCGGTCATGACCGCTTTGATGCGTTCTTCGAACTGACCGCGGTACTTGGTGCCTGCCACCATCATGGCGAGGTCGAGAACGACGATGCGTTTCTCGGCCAAGATTTCAGGCACTTCGCCGCCGATGACGCGTTGGGCAAAGCCTTCGATGATGGCGGTTTTACCGACACCGGCTTCGCCCAGCAGGACGGGGTTGTTCTTAGTCCGGCGGCAGAGGATTTGGATGGCGCGTTCGATCTCTCGTTCGCGGCCAATGACTGGATCCAGTTCGCCTTTCTTAGCCAGTTCGGTCAGGTCGCGGCCGAAGCTGTCCAGGGCGGGAGTCTTGCTCTTGCCGCTCTTGCTGCTTCCACTTCCGCCACTGCTGCCTTCGCTGTCGCCACCACGGCCACCGCGTTCGCCGACTTCAGCGCCTTCGAGCCCGTGTCCGAGCAGGTTGAGCACTTCTTCGCGAACATCTTCCAGCTTCAGGCCCAAGTTCATCAGAACTTGCGCGGCGACGCCTTCTTGTTCACGCAGCAAACCCAGCAGGATGTGCTCGGTGCCCACGTAGCTGTGGTTGAGATTGCGTGCTTCTTCCATCGAGTATTCGATGACTTTTTTCGCACGTGGTGTTTGTGGCAATTTGCCGACGGTCACCATTTCGGGACCGCTTTGCACCAATTTTTCGACTTCGAGGCGGATCTTTCGCAGATCGACCTCGAGATTTTTCAACACATTGGCAGCGACACCGCTGCCCTCTTTCACCAACCCCAACAAAATGTGTTCGGTGCCGATGTATTCGTGATTGAATCGTTGAGCCTCTTGGTTAGCCAATTGCATGACTTTCCTGGCTCGGTCAGTAAACCGTTCGTACATATTCTCCGTCCCTTAGACCAGACCGACTGTCAAACTGGCGAATCTTTCGACCCGATTTGTTTCCCTACGCAAACTGTACGCCACAAGTCACCCACAAGACGACGGAAGCTATCTTCCAACGCCTCAAAAACCAATCAATTGCAGGGAAAATCGCTTCGCAAATGCTTTCTGCGAAAACGAACTTCGACGCACAACCGGCCGGTTCCCCATACCGTGCTAACGTCATCCTACCGTTTTGTCGCAACAACGGGGATAGGACTTCGTTGGCCATCTTGTACGTTGGGGCCGCTCAAATGGTTTCCATTTCGACCTTTCCGGCGTCAGTGCTCGAAGTGTGCTGTTGCCGATGACGGATCGTACGATTTGAATCGATCCTGCCGCCCAGATGAATCCTTGGAGAAAGCCCCTGTGTCGAGTTTGCTACCGATTGTGAATGAAGGTCTCCCCACCGGTGTGGTCCCAACGTTTGCATCGCGTCTGGAAGGTGGCCAGCTCTGGCGAAACCAGCTGAATCAGCTTCAAATCAATCTCGGCAAACTTTGCAATCAAACCTGCACGCACTGCCACGTGGACGCTGGTCCGACCAAGAAACGCGAAAACATGGACGACCGCACGGCGGATCGTTTGTTGGAATTGGTGGCGTCGTGCCCCGCGATCACCACCGTCGATTTGACCGGCGGCGCACCGGAGATGAATCCGAACTTCCGCCGGTTGGCGGAAGCGTTTCGGGCAGCCGGTTTGCGGGTCATCGATCGCTGCAATCTGACCATCCTGAGCGAGCCCGGCTTTGAATGGGTGGCCGATTTTTTGGCAGAGAACGAAATCGACGTGGTGGCATCGCTTCCGTGTTATCTGGAAGACAACGTCGATGGGCAACGCGGCGGCGGCGTCTTTGGACGCAGCATTGAGGGGCTGCTGAGGCTGAATGAACTCGGGTATCGGCGCGACAGCGACACGCATCGATTGGATCTGGTCTACAACCCCACCGGGCCATCGCTGCCGCCGGATCAAGCCAAGTTGGAAGCCGATTACCGACGCGAATTGTCGGCTCGATACGGGATTGAGTTTGGCAATTTGCTGACGATCACCAACATTCCCATCCGCCGATACGCTCAATTCCTGCAAAAACGGGGTTGCCTGGACGATTACCTGCGGTTGCTGTCGGAAAACTTCAACGCGAAAGCCACGGAGGAGGTGATGTGCCGGTCATTGGTGTCGGTCAGTTGGGACGGTCAGATTTACGATTGTGATTTCAATCAGATGATCGATTTGTCTCAACAACCACGCACGGTTTGGTCCATCGAATCGCTCGATGAGCTGGTTGATCAGCCGATCGCATTGGCGGACCATTGTTACGGTTGCACGGCCGGGGCCGGCAGCGGGTGTGGTGGCGCTTTGCTTCCCTGAAATGATCGCCCTTCCAAATTCTTTTTTCTCACTCTCTTCTCTTGCTGAATCGCCATGACTTCATTGAATGTGGAAGCCGCCGTCCGTGAACGTTACGCCCAAGCGGCCCATGAGCGTGAGGCCGAGCTTTGTTGCCCGGTCGACTATGACGCGAAGTACTTGAAAGTCATCCCGCAAGAAGTCATTGATCGCGACTATGGTTGCGGTGATCCATCGAAATACGTCCGCCCTGGCGAGACCGTCTTGGATTTGGGCAGCGGCGGCGGGAAAATTTGCTTCATCGCCTCGCAAGTGGTGGGTGAGCAAGGCCGTGTGATCGGTGTCGACATGAATGACGACATGCTCAAGCTGGCTCGCGAATCGCAGCCGAAGGTCGCTGCTGCGATCGGCTACGACAACGTCACGTTCCGCAAAGGCAAGATCCAAGACTTGGCGATCGATCGCGATGAGGTCCAGGCTTACTTGCAGCAGCATCCGGTGACCGACGACGCGGGACTTCGTGCGCTGGAGGCTTACTTGGCTGAGCAACGGCGGGAATCGCCCCTGATCGATGATGAAACGATCGACGTTGTGGTCAGCAACTGTGTCTTGAATCTGGTCGATGCCGATGAGAAGGAGCTGTTGTTTGACGAGATCTTCCGTGTCTTGCGACCAGGCGGTCGAGCGGTGATCAGCGACATCGTTTGTGACGAAGAGGTTCCCGAAGAGATGCAAGCGGACCCCGAATTGTGGAGCGGTTGCATCTCCGGCGCGTACAAGCAATCGGCGTTCTTGGAAGCGTTTGAAAACGCTGGTTTCGAAGACCTTCAAATCGCGGAGTTGCAGACCGAACCGTGGCGAGTGGTCGAGGGCATCGCGTTCCGATCGATGACTGTGATCGCGACGCGGACCGATGAGGAGGCGATTGAATCCGGTGCTGCATCAGCGAGCGGGTACCAACGGGTTTATCGTGGCCCATTCAAGTACGTGTGTGATGACGCCGGGCGAATGTACACGCGCGGCGAGGTCTGCACGGACGAACTCGCCGAAGCGGCTTCGCGTGAAACGATTGCCGATCATTTCGCGGTCTACTCCAGCGACAACGCCGAAAAACCTGCGGCGATTTCCTTGCCGACCGCCTCCGGTTGCTGCTCTGGCGACAGTTGTTGTTGAGCTCCGGTGAACCGTGAGTGGTTAAAATCCACCGGTGGCAGGAACCTGCGTCACGCAGTCGAGCCCAAACAAGGTTCCCAAGGAGTCTTTGTTTTGACCGGTGACTTCCGCTCGCAGGACGTAGACGCCGTCGACGGGATCGAATGTTCCCAGTGCAATTGGACCGTGAGAAGTCGGTTTTTCGCCGGAATAGAAATCGACGTTCGCAGCGGCGGGCTGGCCGTTGACTGAGAAATTCACGATCCCATAGTCACCGCTCTTGGTGGCGTGCAGCGTTAGCGTCTCGGCCGCGGAGCCCGACGCTGGAATGCGGATTTCCACGGCGTCACCAATCCGCGTGTTTTTGAACAGCACTTGGTCGTCCTGGCTCCAAGTTCCCTTGAGCTTCATTCGCTTCAGGTTCTGTGGCTTCAGGGCGATGTGCTCTGGTTTGGAGAGAACATTTTTCACGTTCACCTCCACTGAATTAGGAAACGCGTGGCCGGTGCTGGAAGTGGTTGCATTGCGTGGCGTGGATTTCGTTGTTGGGACTGGCGGAACATTCAACACCTCCTCTTGGTCCGGCGCGTGGTTTGATTTGGTGTCAGCGTCGCCGTACCAATAGACACCCACGCCGTAGCCCATGTCGCAATCCGTCCAGGACCAAACTTCCATGTCCAGTTTGAGCGAGCTGGAAAACGGCATGGTGTCGAGTGCTCGAGTGCGTGTCTCTGTGCTGAAACCTTGCGTGTTCTTTTCGTCAATCTTGGGTTTGCGGTTCAGTTGGTTGTACTGGTGGCTGAACGGTTGAGCATGAAACGGATGCTCATAAAAGTCGGTGCTGCGCCCGCCCCAGGAATAGGCGTAGTAATCTTCGGTTCCGGTGCCAAAAATCGAAGGGAACGATTCGCCGTCGATGAAAATCTTTTCGTCACCTTCTCCCCACCATCGTTCCACTGGATTCATGATCGTGAGCGTGTCGCCGACATACACGCCACGACCGTGCAAGGTGACGTAATTCCAGTCGGAGTAAGGGCGTGTCGGCACAGGGTATTGACCTCGCCAGCCAGCGTGGAAGTACATGCTGGACGAATCCCATTTCCAGTCGTCGATCGTGGCGGAAAGTTCAACGTCGACTGGATCTTTGCCCAGGTTCACGACAGATATTTTCGCGTTGTTTTGGTACGGCATCACCCATCGGCAGGTCATCGTGCCATCAGCATCCACCGTGCGATACCAACCCTGGAATGGATTCAAACCGATGCCACCGCCGAAGAAGTCGCCGATCGGACACCACACGGTTTCCTTGTTGTCAAAGCGGATCTTCAAGACGACATGCCGCGTCACGTTCGGGGCTTCGTAACTGCCTAACTTGAGCGACAACGATGTGATCGCTGCCTCCTGTGCGGGTAGCAAAACCGATTGCTCGTTTCCACCGGCGAGGGTCTCTTTCAGATTCACAACGTCACCCGACCCGGATGTGCTGGGCGATAAAAGTTTCTGACAGGTTGTGTCAATCAGCCGTTTCGCCGACTGGAAGTCGTCCATCGAGAACGTCTTCACGGCGACATCTTCCTCGTATTCCCGGTAGGTGAACTGAAAGAAAAACGGATGGTCCGACATCGTCACCTTGCAGCTTCTGGCGTACGGAATCGGGAAGAACGAAACAGCCGATCGCAGAGATTCGTGGGCGAGTGGAAACGGGATCAGTCCCTTTCCCTGAAACAAGTCGAACATGTTTCCTTCGATGGCGGGCTTCGAGGCACCATCCAGGTAAAACCGAATGACAACATCGGTTCCTGGCTGCAGCTGGTTTTTCCAAGGCACCCAAAAGCGAGTGATCGCTCCGGCGCCTTCGTCCTCCATCACCACGTACTCTTTGCGCCCCTGGTTGTCTTCTACGCGAACGTAATTCTTGTGAGTGTCGTTTGTGTTTCGATCGAAATTGTCAAACCAACCTTTGGGATCGTCGGGGGTTTTCGAAGCACGGTTGTAGCTGCTCGCCTGCTTCAGTCGGAACTCATGATGAGGGTAGCGAGCGACCTTTTCTCGGTCAGTCATCTCATGCAGAAGTGACACGAGGGTCACCGGCTCATTTGCCGAGGAATTGGTCGCGATCACAACGCCAAAAACGGCAACGATGGCAAGCTTGAATCGGAAATGCATTTTGGTCACAGGTCCTGAGTCACTCAAGATTTGAGTTGAGATGTCTTTGGGTGGGGAGAAGCGTGAACAAGAGATCGAGTCAAATCCCTGGCTCTCGCTTGCGCAGTTTGACGTTGCGAGTTTCGCCACGATCGTGGCGATACAGCCATTGCCGGGCCGGTGAAGGCCTGGTTTGAACAATGAAAGTATCCACCAAACCCAGGCGAGGTGACACCGTGCAATTTCAAGACTTGCCCGTCGGCTTGCCATTTGGATGGTCCCGCGGCAATGACAACAGGATCGACCGGGGACACTTGGCCGCCAACCCTATTCAGGCCACCCGAGTCAGTTGCGTTTCGGCCGCGACACCGCTCAGCATCGAGCGAACAGGTCGTGGGTTTCTTGGAGTTTCGATCGTCGAGGCGAGTCAGTTTTCTGGTGTGGGGGCCTGGCTTTCCCCGCCGTGGGTTTTATTGAGTTAGACTGGTTGGTCAGAGCACGGTGTTTGGCGGGTGCCGAGGTCGATCAACAGGCAACATCCCGTGCACGTTCGAACAGATTGATGGCGGGAACACTGGGTATGACAAAGTCGAAGTCACTTTCCGGCGAGAAGGCTCCCAAGAGGATCCTCTGGAAGGTCTTGTTGATCGCATTGGTGGTGAGTGCCACGGCGGTCGGGGGCGGCGGTTTCTATCTCTATCGAACGGAGCAAAACAGGTTGGCTCAGGCTGCCGCATCTTCTGCCGCCATGGCGGAGCAGATGAAGGTGCAAGCTGAGGCGATGAAGTACCGGGAACAGTATGCTCTGAGTGCACAGGATCTGAAGGCGGAAACGTTTCGGACGATGTTCGAGCGGTTTCCAATCGATGTGGCGAGTCAGCGAACCCGGCTTCGTGATGCGGTCAAGGCTCGGGCGAAGGTGGACCCTCATCTGGAAACGGCGCTGCTGGATGTCTACGACGCGCCCTTGGTTGGCGAAGATCCGCCCCTCTTTTTTGCGGACTTATGCGACGAGTTCATGGCCGACGTTGAGCTGATGTTGGAAGACTTTGTTCAACGCAATCCAGACCTCGACAACGTCGAGCAAATGACAGGCAGTCTTCGTGAGTGCTTGTATTTCGGATACCGTTCGGAACACCCGCCGAAGAAGGCGTTGGACGATGTCAAGGAATTTGAGGCGACGGGCGACCCTCTCGTTTTGCTGGCCCTTTTGAAATGCGATTTCGGGGACACGAGAGAAACAAATTTCGAACGTGTCGGCAAAGCTTCTGATCGGATTGCAGAGTCGCCGGAGTCGTTCGATCCAGTGCTTGCCGCGTTGGTGCACAGTGAATCCTTGTTGTGCCACGCCGTAGACAGGAACTCGGATGGTTATGACGCGGCGGTGCGTCGGTTTCTTGCGGCTTGGCCTGTGGCATGGCAGGAGGCTTCGAGTCGCAGTCCCAGTGTTGGCCGCGATCACGTGTGCTTGACTCGGATGCTGCAGGCGGTGGATGTCCTCAACTCCGTTGCCCAAATGGACTTTCTGGATGGATTGACATCGGCAGAACAACCGGACGTCCCCGCGTTTGTCGTGCATGCTGTGATTGGGCAGTTTTATAGAAGGGTGGCCTGGGACAATCGAGGAACGAGTTATGTTTCAGAGACTGCCCCCTCCGCAATGGAAACATTTGGAGAACTGGCCAATGTGGCGTCGACGCACATGGTGGAAGCCTACTTGCTTCGGCCTGAACTGGCCATGTTGGCCAGTGCTCCGCTGGGAATGCAAATGGCGAGTGGTAGCACGCCTTTGTCAGTGCACCACTGGTTCAGGCTGGCCTTGAGTGGGCATCTCGATCATCAACGCGCCTACGACAGCTATAGCTTTGCCTCGATGCCTCGCTGGGGAGGCAGCGAAGAGCTGCAGCAGTCAATTGCATCGAAGTGCTTGGATACTGAAACGCCGGACGGATTGGTTGCTCTGCACTCTCATCTGTTCATGCGATTCTATTTTGCGCGTCGCACATCCGATGTTTCGATGTTGGACGAGCCCGGGAATTTGATGTGGGCACGGCGTTCAGTTGACGCTTGGCGCAAGCTCAGCAATGCGAATCGAACATATCATTACGGCGAGAGAAATTTGGGGGACGCCCTGCAAATCCTGTGGGAGGCCGGGCAGTTTGACGATGTCTCAGCGTTGCTGGAAACAATCGGCCAACGCAGTCGCATCGTGAATTGGAAAACGCACAACATGGATGAGGAAGAGGTGCGTTTCATCTGTCGAATGGCCAGCGGGGCATCGTACTTTTCATGGATGCCAATTCACCAACAGCTGGTGTTCAACAGTGAAAGGTTGGACCCTGCAAAAATTGCTAGTCTGAATCCGCGGTTGGACGATTTGGAATCCATTTGGTTGGACAATCCGGATTTTATTGCGGAGCGTTTTTCTGATTTGTCCGCTGAGGCGATTGAGTCAAAGCGAGAATATGCCATGCGAATGCTGGCTCGCCGGCGAACCCAATTGAATCTCTTGGACCGTTTTCACCGCGGCGAGCAAGTCAAGTTCACGGTCAACGAACTTGCCGCCAGCTTCATCCCGGCTGGCAACCACTCACGTTTGGAGTTGCGGTCGAGTGAGAAGTGCATTGGCGAAGCGAATCAGCTTGACCTGGAGTTGAACGGAGCGGATGGGGACGAGCAAATTGGTGAGCAGAGCAACGCACCGTCTGGTTTGGAAACGGTCGAAGTCATCGCCGAGAGTGACGATCCCATGGGAGGGTATCAAATCGAAACGGATTGGTTGGACCACTCCTTTTTTCTATGGAACCAGATTCGCTATCCATTGCCGGCTCGATATGAGGTCACGGTGACTTTCATGGACGCGACGAGATCTCCGTATGGCGTTGGTTTGCTCTGCGGCCCGGATGGAAACGGGGGCCTGAGAAACGAATTGCGTGGGGCTCAAATTCGGTTCTGTCCAGGAGCCAAGTTTCTCTGTGTCAATTCGGTTCCCGAGAAAGCAATGTCATCCTCGTCTTATAAAGAATGGTCCTTGTCGAGTGAGAATATGCGAACCGCTCGCCTGCGACTGGACGTCGGCGAACGGGGGTACAAGGCTTTCTTCAATGATCACTGCTTTCACGAGTCCGAGTCGCCACTGCGGACAGACGGATTGTTTCAGGTGGGACGATGCAGCAGCCGTGTTTACACACTTCCAACTGGCCAGAAGAGTGTCTTCAACCTCTATGACTTTGAGGTTCAGAAGTTGCAGCAAGACCCTTTTGCTGAAAGCCAGGTCGATGATGGGGGATCGGATTTTTTTGAGTCGGAGGAAGGACGCTTGAACGACGCAGAGGACTTCCTTTGAGTGGTGGCGGCTGAGCGGATTCGGTTGCTGCTCCGGCGACAGTTGTTGTTGAGCGCCAGGTCGAACGCGAGCGTTTCATATCGGTTGGTGGCAGGGACCAGCGTGACGCCATCGGGCCCGAAAAAGGTCCCCCACGAATCTGCGTTTTGGCCATCCCACGCGTGCCTCGCTGACGCATCGGGTTACCATTTCGACGGGCTTGAGAGCCCATCGTGCGGGGATGCGAACCGGGGGCATTCGGGGATGAGGCGGCAAGCAACTGTCGTCGCTCCGCGACTTGGGAGTTGTGTGCCGTCGGCGTGTGACCTTGGGTTGGAAACCCAAGGCTTTCGGCTGCCGTCGCTCCGCGACTGGTCGTCGGTATCGGGGCCTTCGAACAACCGCGGAGCGGTGACAGTCGTTAGCCTCGGGTTTTCAACCCGAGGTCTTGGGCATCATCACCTGGCTCGGCAAGCCGCGGAGCGGCGACAGGTGGCGGGCGGCGACGGAAGATGGATTGAAAAAGTGAAATTGTAAATTGTAAATTTCAAAATCTGGGCCGTGGAGGCGATGGCGGGGCGCGCACCGGGGGATCGTTTGGCGGGGAGCTTCGCCCCGG
>NZ_LECT01000046.1:0-107500 GCF_001027925.1 Rhodopirellula islandica
TGACCGCGGCCGGTTCGACTGACAGTGACGGAACGATTGCCAGCTACGCCTGGGATCTCGACGGCGACGGCGAGTATGACGATGCCACGGGCGTGACCACGGCATTTGCAGCGACCGCCGCAGGAACATTCACCGTCGGCGTGCAAGTCACGGACGATGAAGGGGCGACGGGAGTTGATACCACGACCGTGACCGTTTCAGTGGTCCCGGCCACCCCCGGTTTGGTCGTCAACCAATCCGCCGGATCGACGGTGGTCAATGAAAATGGAACCAGTGACAGTGTGACCGTTTCTTTGGCCAGCCAGCCAACGGACGATGTCACCGTGACCATTTCCAGTGGTGACACGGGCGAAATTTCAGTGGGCACCGCTGCACTGACTTTCACCCCTGACAATTGGAATGTTGATCAGACGTTCGTCGTCACGGGAGTGGCCGACGGGATCGTTGATGGTGATCAAACGGTCGACGTGACGCTCACGGTGTCCAGTCAAGATGCAGATTACGCTGCGATTTCAGATTCTGAAATTGTTGCAACCAATCAGGACACGGACACCACACCGGACATCCCAGCTCAGATCATCACGCCGGACTTTGTTGTTCGTCCGCATCTGATCTCCGCGGGCAGTGTGCAGACCGCGATTCTGTTTGTCGCCCATGCCACGGGAACGATGACAGTTGTGCCCATCGGCACCGCGTCGGTGGGAGAAAGCATCCGCATTCTCGATGGCGACGTTCAGCAGGTCAGTCAGTTTGTGAACGGTGCCGCTCAAGCCACGGTGAACGCGGGTGGGCTGTATGCGATCATCTTTGAAGCCCATTCCAGCGACCGGATGTACTCCGTTGGTTCGACTGCCGGAACAGACGCTTTCTCGTTGACCGCAACAAACAACTTCTTGCAACCCACCGACACCAACGGTGATAGCCAGACCACGGCCTTGGATGCATTGGTGGTCGTCAATCGACTGAATGAAATGTCGGATGCAGCGGGAGAGCCTGTGTCGGATCCATCTTGGGTGGACGTCAACGCAGACGGTGCGGTCACGGCTTTGGATGCGTTGATCGTGATCAACCAGTTGAATCGAAGTCAGGATCCTGGATCGGACTCCACACCCGCCGGCGAGTCGCTCGAGGCATGGGATTTGGCTGCTCCGGTGCAAGTCTTCTCATTGCCAAGTGCTAATGAGGACAGGACTGAATCAGAAGAGTTGGGGATCGATGCTTCAGTGTCGGAAGTCGCCTCCTCCAACACTTCATTGAATGGTGGTCTCTTGCATCAAGATTTGGTGGATCAAGCGTTTTGCGATGCGTTCATCGATGGAGTGGATGACGATTCCGACGATTCGCACACCGATCTGCAACTCTTGACCGACGACGGGTTCGATCTGAGTTGGCTATGATTGGTGGCGGCACCTGGGAACCATCGGCGGTCTGTTGATTAGTCCGCCTGGTTGAGTTGGTCGATCCATGCAGCGTGCTGCTTTTTGATCGCTTCCATGGCTGGATCGCCCGCGAGGTTGTGCCATTCATTGGGATCGTTGTCGTGATCGTAAAGCTCTTCCGATCCATCGATGTAGCGAATGTAACGCCAACGTTGTGAGCGAACCGTGTGGTTGCCGGCTTTGGTGGAGGTGAGTGCGGGGCGGTCCCAGGCGGCTTTTGGATTATCTAGCAGGTGCTGGAAACTCAAGCCTTGCAGATCGCTTGGCGGGGACAGGTTGCAGAGGTCAGCCAGGGTCGGGTAAATGTCGATCAGTCCCACGGTTCGTTCACTGACGCTGCCGTTGCCGGCCGCGTTGGGAGTTCGCACGATCAACAAACTGCGGGTGGATTCTTCCCAGGGCATCCATTTGCGCCAGTGATGTTTTTCTCCCAGATGCCAACCGTGATCGGAGCACAGGACCACGATTGTGTTGTCGGCGTGAGGGCTGTTGTCCAGATGCGTCAGCACTTGTCCGATGCAGTCGTCCACCAAGGCAACGCAGGCATGGTAGGCGTGAACCAACTCTCGTCGGTAGGTTGGGCTGTACTGGCGGACGGCTTCTTCCGCGATCAGTTTGCTGCGATCGAGCACCCACCGACGACCGATTTCTGGGACATCATCCAGGTCGTTTTCAAGTATCTCCGGCAAGGTCAGGCTGTCTCGATCGAACTGATCGAAGTATCGCTTCGGGGCCGTCATCGGTGTGTGAGGTTTGTAGAAACCCAGCGATAGAAAAAACGGTTGGTCGTGTTGTTCGTTGAGTTTCTCAATTCCCCAAGCCGCGATTTGCTCGTCCGGCATGCCGCCTTCTTCAATGTCCAGCGCGGCCCAGGCCAAGGAGTCTTGGGCGTCTTTGCCGAATCGTTCGGCAAATTGTCGACCGTTTGGTGGTTCCGGTCCCCAGCGAAGAGTCTTGGGGCCGATCTCATCCCAGTAGGCCTTCTTGCCGTGATCGTTGTGATAGATCTTGCCCATGCACATCGTTCGATACCCATGCTCGCCAAACCAAACGGGCATGTGTTTCGCTTGGCGATACGCTTCATTGGCTGACTTGGATGAGTTGTTGTAGATGCCAGTTTTGGAGGCATACATGCCGGTCATGAACGAGGCTCGTGACGCATAACACAGAGCCACCTGGCAATGGGCGTTGTTGAACAAGACGCTTTGTTGTGCCAACCGATCCAGGTTCGGTGTCTGGGCATCCGGGTTGCCACCCAAGCAGCCGACCCAGTCGTTCAAATCATCGACGGTGATGAACAACACGTTGGGTTTGGTCAGGTTGCTTTGCTCCGAGATCGCGGGCATCTCGCCCGGTTCTGGAATGGGAAGCTCACGCATCGCGGCCGAGTAACGTTCTCCCAGTAGCAATTGACTGGGGGCATCGAAGTGAGTGCCAGGATCCCACGTCTGGGTGCCTTCGGACGAAACCAGCCCGACGGTGGAGTCGCCGGCGGCGACCGCTTGAATCGCGGCGCGGACGCTGTCACGTTTGCCGTTGTCAAAGACCTCACCGACAACGACCGGCAGTTCGGGAACGCCTACGTCTTCTCGAATGCGAACGATCAGTTCTTCCAGCCGGCGTTGATAGACCTCGGTGCTGGACTTGGAGTCCGACTCGCCTTGGTGCCAAAGCATTCCGCGAATGGCGAACGAATCGCCTCGTTGGACCAGTTCTTTGGTCGCCATGCGGATGGTTTCGATGAAATCGCGATACCGTTGTCCCTGGCTGCTGGGATCCCCCTGCACACCGGGTTTCCAATCAACTCGCAAACTGCTGCCGCCCTTGGAACCTTTGATCAACGCCAGTTTGCGATCCGGGTTGGCCTGCAGCATGGATCGTGCGAACCCGATTTCAGGTCCAAACTTTGGTGAAGGAAGCTCGCCTTTGTACCCCGGTGGCATGCTGAAACCGGGAGCGAGCGGTTGCCAACCTTCGCTGGAGTGAGGCACATTGCGGTAGAAAAGGATGGCGTCTTCGAATGGCTGTTGCTGTTCTTCAGTCAGCTTGCTCGCAAGTCCCCGCCCATCCATGTTGGACTGGCCGGCGAGAAGATAGACGTCGTATTCCTCCGCTGCACTGACGGCGTGAAATGCGATCAGGGTGCAAGCCAACATGACGCCACGGATCGCGGGTGCAAGAGTTTGGGTCATCTCGGATTCTTTCAGTTTGGATTTCACGCGAACCTCCGTCCGCAGACAGAGGTCGGGTCGAGAGAGCAAAGTTGGGTGGTGGTTGGGAGCAGGAGTCAATCCACAGGCCAGGTGCCGGATGGCCGCGATTCAGTATCGATAGTCCGCCCCATCGCGACTCCGCTGGCAGCTCGCATCCAGGAGCTCAAGCTCTTTGCGAAGTCGTTCGGCTTGTTCTGGCTGTTCGGCGGACAAATCCTTTTTCTCAAACGGGTCTTTGGCGAGATCGTACAAACGCACGCGACCGTTTTTCTTCGCTTCTCGAAGCAGTTTCCAGTCGTCTGAGATGATCGCTTGGCCATCGATGCCTTGGTGCAATCTGCGATAGCCAAAGAACAGGCTCCGGTCTCGAGCCTTGGTTTCGCCGCGAATCACCGGCATCAAGTCGATGCCATCGATGGGGCGGTTGGCTTTGGTTGCCATCGAATCACCGACGATCGACGCCACCGTCGGTAGGAAATCCACCGTGCTGCATCGGACGTCGGTGGAAGTGCCCGCCGGAATCGTCCCGGGCCACTCGACACAGGCGGGAACCAGCAGGCCGCCTTCGTACATGGTGTGCTTGTGACCTTTGAAGGGTCCCGCTGAGGCGACCTTCCTCTTCGTCAAACCATCGGAGGGGCCATTGTCACTGCAGAAGAAGACCACCGTGTTCTTCTCGATGCCAAGCTCACGGAGTTTGGTTCGCAAGCGTCCGATTTGCTGGTCCATCGCTGTGATGCAGCCGTAGTAGTTCTTTCGTTTGCTGCCGGCTTGGGGGTACAGCTTTTGAAACTCGTCGCCAGCGACCACCGGTTCGTGAGGTGCGTGGAACCAGACCGTTGCTAGAAAGGGTTGGGATTGGTTGGCTTCAATGAACGGGATCACACGATCCATGATGACGCGACTGTCGTCACCCGACAAATTCTCCTTGGCTTCGACGCCGTTGTGAACGTAGGGAAAGCCACCTTTCCACGGTTCACCCGGCTTGTTGCCCCAACTGTCCCAGTCGTCGGGTGTGACGGTTGGGTTCCACGTCGGCACCGCACTCGTGGTGGCGAAGTACTCATCGAAACCATGATGGGAGGGAGGGGAGTAGAAACCTCTTGTGCCGACTTCATCGGGCTTCACCCAGCCGATGTGCCACTTGCCGAACATGCCAGTTGCGTACTCTCTTTTCTTGAGCATCTCAGCAATCGTGATTTCGCCCACTCGCATGCCGCCGGTGTGAGCCGCCAGAATGCCAAAGCGAAATGGGTAGCGACCGGTGAGGCAGCTGCCGCGTGTCGGTGAACAAAGGGGGGCGGCAGCGTAAAAACGGTCGAATCGAACTCCCGCCGCGGCCATCGCATCGAGGTGGGGCGTCTGCACAACCTCGTTGCCGTTGAAGCCGACATCGCCCCAGCCTTGATCGTCGCTCATCAACAAAATGATGTTGGGCGACGTGCTGTCATCGGAAAACGCAAGCGAGGTCGACAGCGGAACTGCGAGAAGAAACGCAACGAGGGCGCGGATGAGCGATGGGGATTTCATTGCCGACTTCGGGGGATGCAGAGGAGGAAATGAAAAAAAGGTAGGCCGTATGTTAGTCCCCCGCCCGTGTCCACGCAGGGGTGGCGAAGGACGTTGCGGCGGAATAGCGGTGGGGAATCACTCGCCATCGGGTCGGGACTTCAGTGAACGCATCCAGGAACTCATCGCCCTGGTCGCCGCCGTGCTTTGCTTTCAATGTCGGTTGAAGGATAATCCTCGGGTCTTGCGTTTCGTTGACCATCGAATGATTGCTTGCTGAGTCGCTATGTTTCGTGTGCTGTCCGCTGTTTTGCCGTGCTGGCTGATCCTCGCTTCCACAGCGGTGGTCGCCGAAGTGGAAACCTCCCAGCGAACGGCTTTGCGGCTGTCCGGCATGTTTGGTGACCGCATGGTGTTTCAGCAAGAAACCAACGCACCGGTTTGGGGAACGGTTGATCCGAACGCGATTGTTGCGGTGACCCCATCGTGGTCCGATCAAACCGTTCAATGCCAAGCAGACTCCGATGGGAAATGGCAGGTCAGGATCAAGACTCCCAAGGCGGGAGGGCCATTCCAGGTTCACGTGAGCAGTGGCGAGACGACGATCCAGTTGACCGATGTTTTGGTGGGGGAGGTTTGGATCTGTTCCGGTCAGTCGAACATGCAGTGGAAGATGCGTGGCTTCGGTGTGGATCATTTCAAAGAGGACGTGGTCCAAGCCAAGTACCCGCAAATTCGCTTTTGCGATGTGCCTCAGATCTTGGCACTGGAAGGACAAGACGACGTCCGAGCGAAGTGGACCACCTGCAGCCCACAAACCGTTCTCAACTTCAGTGCGGTAGGTTACTTCTTTGGCTCGCGACTGCACCAGGAATTGGACGTGCCGATCGGGTTGATCTCGAGCAACTGGGGTGGTTCCTCCGCTGAGGCTTGGGTGAGCCCCGAAGTTTTGAAAGAAGACTTCCCTGAGTTCAACCAACCGTTCGCGATCCATGCGAAATTGGCGGATGAGGTTGGCATCACATTCCCACGCGGTCAAAAGGCTCCGCGAGGGTTGAATCAACTGAACCCAAGCGTGCTGTACAACAGCATGGTCCAGCCGCTGATCCCATTTTCTTTTCGCGGTGTGATCTGGTACCAGGGCGAATCCAACGTCAAGCAACCCGAGCAATACCGAACTCTGTTCCCAGCCCTGATTCGCGACTGGCGAAGTCGTTGGGGGACTGGCGATTTTCCGTTTTACTTTGTGCAAATCGCTCCCTTTGCGTACAAGCAGGAACCGATCAGTGCGGCCTTTCTACGGGAGGCACAAACGATGGCGTTGTCGGAACCCAACACGGGGATGGTGGTCACGATGGACATTGGTGATCCAACCAATATCCACCCAAAGAACAAGAAACCTGTGGGCGAACGATTGGCTGGGCTGGCTCTTTCCCGTGACTACGGTCGTCAAGACATCGTGGATTCAGGACCGCTCTTTCAAAGTCACGAGGTCGAAGGGGCATCCATTCGTCTGCACTTCCAGCATGTTGGCGGTGGGCTGACCACATCCGATGGCAAGTCACTGAGTCATTTTATCATTGCTGGAGCCGATCAAACGTTCGTCGCCGCCGACGCTAAGATCGACGGGGACACGATCGTCGGGCACAGCGACGCGGTCACTGAACCCGTTGCCGTGCGATACGCCTGGGGCAGTGGCGACACGCCCAATTTGTCTAACCAAGATGGCCTGCCTGCATCCTCGTTTCGAACCGATGATTGGCCAATCGTTCCAGAAAAACCGTGATCATGAGAACTACGAACATGAATGAGACTCGAACGATGCGTTTGTGGGTGGGGTTGCTGTTGGCGTCTTGCTTGAACGCCTGCTTGATTCCAACCACGACAGCGGATCAACCGCACATCCTGTTCATCATGGCGGATGACATGGGATGGAAGGATTTGCACTGCCAGGGCAACGAGGTGTTGCGGACGCCCAATATCGATGCATTGGCAGAATCAGGGGTGCGTTTCGACAACGCGTACGCGGCTTCCACGGTCTGTTCTCCAACACGTGCCGCTCTGATGACCGGGCTTGCTCCCGCGAGACTGCACATCACCCAGCATGGGGCGGATAGCAAGTCTTTTTGGCCCGAAGATCGATTGATTCAACCACCCGCAACCAAACATGAATTGCCTCACGAAACCACGACGATGGCGGAGCGATTGAAAGCAGCCGGATACACGACCGGCTTCTTCGGCAAGTGGCATCTGGGCGGCGACAAAAAGTACTGGCCAACTGAGCACGGTTTTGATGTCAACGTGGGTGGTTGCGGCCTCGGGGGACCTCCGACGTACTTTGATCCCTATCGAATTCCCGCGTTGCCGCCTCGCAAAGAAGGCGAGTACCTGAGCGATCGTTTGGCCGACGAAACGATTGAATTCTTGCGGCGTGAGAAGGACCAGCCGATGTTCGTGTGCTTGTGGACTTACAATCCACATTATCCATTTGAGGCACCGGAGGACTTGATCGAACATTACAAAGGCAAAGAAGGTCCTGGTCTGAAGAATCCCATCTACGGTGGCCAGATTGAAGCCACCGACCGCGCTGTCGGACGCGTGCTGCGTGAGTTGGATTCGCTCGGCATCTCGGACGAGACCTTGGTGGTGTTCACCAGTGACAACGGCGGTTGGTCGGGCGCGACTGACAACCGACCGCTGCGGAAAGGGAAGGGGTATCTGTTCGAGGGTGGTTTGCGAGTGCCACTGATCGTTCGCTGGCCCGGCGTGACGGAAGCGGCGACGGTGAATGAAACTCCTGTGATCAGCATGGATCTGACAGCAACCGTTTTGGATGCTGCAGGGGTCGGGCTTGCGGGCGATGAATCACTTGATGGCGAAACATTGCAACCGTTGTTCAGCGGTGGCAAACTCCAGCGTGATGCATTGTACTTTCACTACCCACACTTCGCGTTTCACAAAGACAATCGTCCTGGTTCGGTGATTCGCAGCGGCCAATACAAGCTCATTCTTCGTCATGACGACGATTCCGTTGAACTGTACGACTTGGAAGCTGACCTGAGCGAGACGAAGGATCTGGCCGCTGTTCACCCGGAGATCGCTCAGAAGTTGACGGGGCGTTTGACCGAATGGCTCCAGGAAACCGGTGCTGGAATCCCAACCAAGCGATAGGCAAGCTCCCTCTTGTTTCGCATCCTGGCGAAAGCGGTGGGCAATCAGGGCGCGCGATCGATCGCCTGACCTTCCGTGAAAGACGGTGGGCGACGATGTTGGGTGTGTCTCCCTCTGTTTTTCAACTGCAACGATTTTTCAGGAATGCTCCCGCGTGACGATCGCCATCGCTTTTTGTTGGGGTGTCTTCGTCATCGTGGCGATTCAGGCTGCGTTTTCGCTGATCTTTGTCGTGTGGATGTCGCGACGGGCGCGTTTGCCCGAACAGGCTTTCACACCCAAGGCAGCGGTCATCCTGTGTCTTCGCGGGGCGGACCCGTTTTTGAAGGAGTGCCTGCGAAGCTTGCTCGACCAGGATTACCCTGAGTTTCAGTTGCAGGTGGTCGTGGACAGTCAAGAAGATCCTTCACGAGCCGTTCTTCGCGAATTCGAATCCGACGAACGAGTGCGGGTCAGTGTCTTGCAGGATCCACCGGAAACATGCAGCCTGAAGTGCGCCGCGATTGTTCAGGTGATCCGAGGGCTCGATCCATCGTTTGAGGTCATCGCGTTGTGTGACGCGGACACGGTTCCCCACCGGACGTGGTTGGCTGAACTGGCTGCACCGCTGCAAGACCCAACGGTGGCGGTCACAACGGGCAATCGTTGGTACCAACCTCAGGATCCAACGGGTGCATCCTTGGTTCGATACCTTTGGAACATTCCCGCCGCCATCAACATGATCGTCTTTCGGATCGCTTGGGGTGGGAGCCTGCTGATTCGACGGCAGCTGATTGATGAAGCCGGTTTGCTGAAGAAATGGTCGCATGCATTTTGCGAGGACACGATGCTCGATCGAGTTGCGCGTCGTCAGGGGGATCGACAGATCTTCGTGCCCAACGTGATGGTCGTGAATCAGGAAACGTGCACCTTTGCTGACTTGATGAACTGGGTGCCTCGACAGTTGTTGACCGCGAAGCTTTATCATTCGAGTTGGCCAGCGACGGTCGGCTACGGGATCATCTCGTCGGCCATTCCGTTCCTCGCTGCAGTCGTTGCCGTGGTGGGATGGATGCAATCCGACTGGGAATCGATGCGGGCCGCTTTGTTCGCGTTCATCGCCTTCGAGATTTCGAATGTGGTGTTGGTTTTGATGTGTGAAACCAGCTTTCATCGAAGTGGATCCCACTGCGGTGCACCAACAAGTGGTTTGTCCACAGCATCGCTCGTGAAACTGCCGTTTTGGATCGTCATCAGCCAGATCGTCTCGCCGTTCTGGTTTTGCAAGTGCTTCTTCACGACCAAGGTGACTTGGCGCGGAATCGTCTATCACGTGCGTGGCGACAAGATTCAACGCGGGCCGCACACCTCGTATTCCGAGCCGGCACCGCAGTCCCGATCTCTTTGATCGACCAGGAAAATTGGGTGCGTTGGCGATCGCCTTTTGCCTGCTCCATTCTGGGCAATGCGTGTCAGCCGGGTGACTTTGCGGGTTAGGTGTTTCGTTTGGGACGTGCCGGTATTGCTGTCAGGGTCGGCCTACAACTCCGATAAACGTTCAGGTCCGACAATCTCAAAGCATGCATCCGAGGACTCAGCGAACCACGAATGCGTACTTCGCGATCATTCGAATTGACTCACCAAGCGATCGCATCGCTGCTGATCGCGTTGGTGACCAGCAGTTTCCCGGGGTGCCGGACGGCGGACATGCGTGCGCCACAGCAACCGGGGATGACGCCTTCGGATTGGTCCGCGATTTCGCTAGAGAAGCCCGTTGGGCAACCCGCCACTGGGCAGTCCAACCAACCGCCTGAGATCGCGACGGTTTCGCATCTCGAATCAGTCGTGCAGCGATCGCCACCAACCGCCGACGAGTTTAATCAACTGACGCCTTGGCATTTGTCGTTGGACGAAGCGATTCAGTTGGCGCTCGGAAACAGCCAGGTCATTCGCGACCAAGGCGGTCGAGTTTTGTCGTACCCGGACATGGTGCGAACCACGTTGGATCCGGCGGTGCTTCGCAACGATCCGAATCTGGGGCTCGACGCAAGCTTGTCTGCTTTTGACACCCAGTTCCAATCCAGTTTTGTTTGGAACGGCGACGGCAACTCAGTCAATTCCGCGTTCTCAAACGGCCAATTTGGCGTCTTTTCCCAGCCCGAGACGCTGGCGAGATTGGGTGTCGGCCGCATTCTGCATTCGGGAACGCAGGTGTCGATCGGCAGCATCGGTGGCTATGACGAGGATCTGGCCGGTGGGCTGTATGCGGCTTACGGAGCAGAAGTTCGGCACCCGCTGATGCGAGGGTCGGGAACCGAGATCAACGAGATCGCGGGCCCTTTGGCCAAACCCGGTGTGTACCGAGGCATTCGCATCGCCCAGATTGATCACCAGCAGGTCAGCCTCGGAGTCGAACAGGCCGTCTCTGAATTGGTGCGAGATGTGTCGATCGTGTATTGGGAGTTGTTCTTCGCCTATCAAGATCTCGAGGCCAAGCGGGTTGCCATGCAGAACACGCGGCAAGCGTGGCAATTGGAGCAGCAACGCGTCGAACAACGAGTCAGCCCGCCCGATGTCGAAGCGTTGGCGAGGCAGCAGTTCTATTCTGCTGAGGCCGCGGTTCGAAATGCAATCTGTGGCACGGTCCCGGGGCAAACCGGGGTCTACAACGTTGAGCTCAAACTGCGAACGTTGCTGGCGCTTCCAGCTTGCGACGACCGGCTGATCCAACCCATCGGACCTCCGCTGCAGGCACCGATCCGGTTTGATTGGCATGAAAGTGATGCGTTGGCGCAAGGCAGCCGAATCGAGCTTCGAAAACAACAGGCGATCATCGCCAAGCGTGTGCTCGAAATCAAAGCGGCGAAGAATTTGCAACGGCCCCAGTTGGATTTCATCGGGCAGTATCGACGACTGGCTGACGACCCGACCAATGACACCGAACTGTTCGGCAGTGCGTTGCAAGGTTGGCAGGTGGGAGTCGATTACAGTCGGCCGGTGGCGAACCGACGAGAGAACGCGGCGGTTCGGCATGCCCAACTTCAATTGCAGCGAGAGCGAGCGATTGCAGAGGAACAACGCCGACAAATCTCGGCACAGCTTCGCACCACATTCATTGACCTGGATCGCGCCTATGGCACCATGAACTCGATGGCAAAGAGTCGCGAAGCGTCACAGATCCGGTTGGCTGCTCAGTCGCAACGGCATGCCGAAGGCGAAATTCAAGTGGAAGACGTGTTGGAAGCCCAGATCCGTGCCACCAAAGCGGAGACCGAGTTTCAACGCAGTGTGGTCGACTACAACCTCGCATTCATCAAGGTCCACCACGCTCGGGGCACCTTGTTGCAAGCGATGGGAGTGGGTTTTGGTCAGCCAACCTACGACGAATGTCGATTCGCGTTGAACTCAGCGTCTGTGTTCGCCCGGCCTGAGAAACTCGACAACAACATGACTGGCACTCGGATCGCCAGTCCATCCGCGACGCAGCGAAGAGCAATGCCGCAAACGGGAACGTTTCGTTGACACTTGTCGCGGACGTTTGTGATCAAGCGATCCGTCTAAGCAGGTGCGGGGAGGGTAGGGAACAACCACGTGGGCCGTTTGGGCGTTCGCCCCGGTTGCGTGAGGGAACCGGGGCTAACGCCAAGCGGCTCACATACTCAATGGCGCTTACCGAAGTGTTTTCACTTTCGGAATGATTCTGGCCAGCGTGGTGCGTTTGACTTCGCCAACGACCACGGGTGAATGGTTGTCCAATCCGGTTCCAATCACTTCGGTCTGCACGCCGTCGTCGATACCGACGAGAACCGAGATCGCTCGAACTTTGCCGTCTTGCGCGGGGACCCATATGTAGGCGGTGTCGCCTTTGTTGGGGCCGTTGGATTCGTCACTCGGAGCGATCAAATCGGAGGCAATGGTTCGTTCCATCTGTTCCGATTCTGGCCACCACTGAAGAGCGCCCGTGGGCACCAGCCAAGCTTGTTCACGCTTGGTGATTTCAAATTCGACGTCCGTGGTCATGTGTGGCAAAAGATTCAAATCGGTTTGATCAATCGCCACGATCACGTCGTAGGTCACGAAGTTGCCGTGCATCCTGGCGTTGAGCAAGATCTCTTTCACGTGGCCCGTCATCACTTGGTCGCGATGGGCGTCAACGGTGAAGGTAACAGGTTGGCCTCGTTGGACTTTGCCGATGTCGCTTTCGCTCACGGATGCCCGGATTTGCATTTGGTCCAGGTCCTTCGCCAATAGAAAGAGTCCCGGATGACCAACGCTGACGTATTGGCCCAGGTTGGCGCGTCGGTCGATCACGATGCCGTCGATGGGGGATCGGACGTTGGTGTTCTCCAGGCTCACCTTGGCTTGATGAACTTCGGCTTCGGCTTCCTCCACTTTGGCTTTGCCAACCGCAAGCATTGCCGTCGCCATTTCATTGGCGGTCACGATCTCGTCGTAGACGCTTTGCGCGTTGGTCGATCGAAGGCGGTTGGCTCGATCAAGGTTTCGTTGCGATTGTTGAAACTGTGCCTCCAGCCGAACCAAGTCGGCCGTGGCCAATCGGTAAGCGGCATTGGCCTTTTCCAAAGCAATCTCGTATTGCTGCGTGTCCAGTTGGAAGAGCACGGTGCCTTCGGCAACACGTGAGCCAACACCGATGGGTTTGTTGGGATCGCGCGAGTCCATGCCAAAGCGAACAATCTTCCCGGCCACATCGGGGCCCACTTGGACGACTTCGTCGGGTTCGATGGTCCCGGTGGTGCCGACCGTGATGACCAGGTCTCGTCGCTCGACATTGACGGTGCGTAGTTCCGGCAATTCGTTGCGTTGACTGAACAGACGCCATCCGATCGCTGCCACAAGCAGGCAGCCAGTGGCAAGCGTGCCGATCAACAGACGGGACGACAGCGAGTGTTTTCTAGCGGGGTGACTCAAGCGGTCGTTCCTTGCCTCGACAGGACTTTTGTTTCGTCCGTCAATGATGTTTGTCGCACCGTTGACGCCAGTGCCATTGAAGTCTTGGATCGATCACCAATGCATGGACCTATTCCATTGGCATCCCTCCGTTTAGCAAAGTCGGTCCAGTGAACCAATAGCATTCGGGGGCCTGAATGGCTCTCGGCATGCAAAAAACGAACGAATGAGCGTGAAAAAGGCTTGGTCGAGTCGCGGTTGCGTTCGCCGCCAAAGTTGACCTCGCCACGGTGTTTGCGTAGCTTGCTGCCGGTCGTTCTTAAAATGATTCGCCGATTGTGGCCTCACTTCCAAATGTTCGCATGACTCTCCTTCACCTAGCGACATTTGCGTTTTGGGCACTCATCGGATTTGCTGTGGTCAATGCACTGTGCACAACGTTCACGCTGGTGGCACTGTTTCGGCACCGCCGTGAGAGGTCCGATGACAGGGAACTGCCACGGGTTGCCATTTTGTTGTGCTTGCGGGGTGCCGATCCTCAATTGGCGGGTGGCCTGCAGCGGTTGATGAATCAGCAGTACCCTGACTACGAAATTTTTATCGTCATTGATTCTGAGGCCGATCCCGCTTGGGGAGTGGTGAAACAGGGCGTTGATGACACGGGAGGCAAGTCCGCCGCGTGCCGGGTTCACATTTCGACGCTTCGCCAGCGACTGGAGACGTGCAGTTTGAAATGCAGTTCGTTGGTCCAGCTTCTGGATCAGATCGATGATTCGTTTGAGGTGGTTGTGCTTGCCGATTCTGATCTGGAAAGCCATCCCACTTGGCTGCGTGAGTTGGTGGCTCCGCTGGATGACCCTCGCGTGGGTGCGGCTTTTGGAAATCGATGGTTTCTTCCAACCGTTGGCTGGATGGGATCGCTCGTGCGTCAGGTTTGCAACGCGATCGGCGTCGTCACGATGCATCTCGGGCAAATTCCGTGGGGCGGATCTTTGGCGATCCGGGCGTCGGTGGTGAAAGAGAGCGGCTTGCGAGAGACACTGACCCGATCCATCGTCGACGATGGACCTGTCCGAGTGGCGTTGAGAGAACAGGGACTCAAGCTTCAATTTGTCCCCTCGTTGTTGATGGCCAATCGAGAAGACTGCGATTTGCGATTTGCTCACAACTTTCTCACTCGCCAATTGAAGTGGACGCAGACTTACATGAGCAGCCAATGGCCGATCATGTTGGTTTACACGTTGGGTGTGCTTGGCATTTATATGGTCACCTTGGTGTTGGCCATTGTTTGTACGCTCGTGGGATACCACGAGGAGGCATTTGGGTTTGTGGTCGGCTCCGCCATCTACAGCGGGACGGTCATGACGCTCTGGTTTTTGTTGGACGTCGCTGCCCGCCGAATCATCCGAGCACAGGGCGAGCCGGTTCCAGGATTCATTGGCGTCCAATTGTTGAAGCTTCCCATTGCGATGCTACTGGCGGTTGTCATTCATGTTTCCGCCATGGTTCGTGCGACGGTCCTTCGACGGGTGATCTGGCGGGGTGTGACCTACGAGGTGCTCGGGCCCAAAGAAGTCTCTTTGTTGAATGAAGAGGCGATGGAGACATCTCTGGAATCAGCCAACGTGTCACTTTGAAACTCGTGTCACTTTGAGTTTTTGAGCTCCATCCAGAGCGACTTGATCGTGCGGACGATGCCCGGCCAAGCCTTGGGATGCCAACCGAAACGCATCGTTCGCAACAACGCTCGCAAAGCAATTCGCCAGTCGCCGGAATACAACGCACGACCGTACAGTGTCACGTAAAGTTCAGCGGTTCGATGCTGTTCGGTTGATTGGAAGTGCCCGGTCGACATCGCGTCGTTCCAAAATCGATCGACCGTTTGGACTGGTGTAGGCACCATGCCGGTTCGCAGGTAGAAGCCGACTTGCTCGAGGAGTTGATCGGGATCGAGGGGCGGAGAGTGTTTGAGTTGTGACGCGGCGTTTGGACTTTTTTCAGAAAGGTAGTGCCGCCAAACGGAAAGCCACCAGTGCAGCGAAGTGGTCAGGTGGTTTGAGGCAGACAGATCTCCGTCACCAAGCGTCTCAAAGGCACCAATCATTGTTCGGACGTCTTCCGGATCTGAACCTGCCGCTTCCGTCCAGCTTGTGAAGTGATACAAGCAATCGTGAGCGGTGCGTCGAAGATCGTCCTTTGAATAGGAACGAGTCTGTTGAAGTTGCTGCGCGGCAGCCTCTGCGTTTCCAATGTGGAACAGGTGCCAGGCCAGCCACATGCTGGAGTAGTATCGCACTGAACGTTCGTTGCGTTTGATCGCGGAAGGGACCAAGGGATTCGCATAGAACTTGTTCAGCACCATCGTGGCGTATTTGACCTGGCCCAAACCGTTGCGGCGAATGGTGCTGAAAGGGTGCCGGCGGTAGCAGAGGGTGGCGGCCTTTTGCCATTGGAAGGTGCAGCCAGCCAGAGACAGTCGTAGCATCAAATCGACATCTTGAGACTGCAGCAGTTCGGGATCAAAGCCGCCCACCTTTTGTAGCCACTCGCGGCGAAACAGCATCGCCCCGAGCTTGGCAGGTTTGAAAACCAACCAAGTGTTCAGATCGAGTTCAGGAGCATCGACCCAAGGCTCAATCACCTTGGTCACGGCGCCCTCTGCGTCCGTGATCTTCCACCCGCTGTGCACGGCGCCCAGTTCCGGATCTGCATCGAGGATCTCGGTTTGTCGGGCAAACTTTCCCGGCAGAAACCAATCGTCTGCGTCCAAGAAGGCCACGTACTCACCGGTGGTCTCACGCAAGCCGACATTTCGAGCGATGGCCGATCCTGCATTGGATTGCCGAACGATTTCAATGCGATCCGAAAATTCTGCGAGCACTTCGCCGGTTGCATCGGTCGACCCATCATCGACCACGATGATCTCGGTGTTGGGGGCGTCCTGGTCAAACACGCTTTGCAATGCCTGCTCAATGAAGGCGGCATTGTTGAAGACCGGGATCACAACGCTGATTCGCGGCCGTGATGTGCGGGGTGAATTCAAACCGCCTTCGCTTTCGTTCGCCATGTTGCAGAAGGCCGCGAAGTGGTTGTCAAAGGTGGCGTGAAAGGGGAGGCTGCGGACGGCTCACGATACCAATTCCACATTCGAAGGCCCAGTTGAGTTTCATCCGGGGTGAAAATGGATGTGCTAGTGGTCTGTCACAGCTAAAAGTTAGGGTTGATCGTAGTGGACGAGGCCACGAGTCCTTGGTTTTGACGCCAGTTCAGGACTCGTGGCCTCGTCCACTACCCTAAAAGCAAGTCCTGACAGACCACTAGGAGGAGAACTGCGCTGGGCACCGGTTGCGATCTCGTGGCGTCGGCAGTTGGCACCTTTGCCGATACATTGACGGCGAACGCAACGACCAGCGACCGAGTTTTCGAAAGCACCGAGATGAACAAAGGCCGCCTCGCGGTTTACGAATGGCATGCGTGGGAGCTGTTCTCGATCTGCGAATGGCGTCCTGATGCGTACCGAATCAAGGCTCATCCGGATGACGAAGTGGAGGACGTGCTCGATCGGTTGCCACCCGATACCTCCGATTTCTTGCCGCACCTCAACCTCAGTCGCCAAGCTCTGTTTCCAAGGCAACGCAGCGAACTTTTTGAAGCTCTTCAAGCCAAGGGCATTCGCATTTGGAATGCGACCATCAGCGACATCACGAAACGGTTTGTCCAAAGTGAGTGCCAGCGACTGGGGCTTCCGACAACCGTGGCGACTCGGGACGGCGACCCGGACGAGAAGTTGATTCTGAAGTCCGACTGCAACCACGGCGGCCGAAATGAACGCCGGTTCGACCCCGAAACCCGTCGTCGTTTGGGACTGCCTCCCGAATCGACGTTGATTGATGGCAGCTTGGATTACCCGGTCATGAAGCGTTTGGAATTGACCGACCAATGGGACGATCCGGGTCTCGTTGTGGAACGGTTGATCGAAAACCCACAGGGTATCTACTATCGAGCCTACGCGATTGACAGGCGATTGGTGATTTCTCGCTTTGTGCCACCGAATTCCGACAATCGGATTCAGCGAATTGAAGATGCGAAAGCGAGACGCAATTTCTTGTACAGGGATTACACCCAACTTGTCGGTGCATCTGATTCAGGCGATGCCCTGCCTGCTCGTTTGAAATCCGTGGTGGCTTCGTTCTTGGTTGGGATCCAAATCGACTTTGGTGCGCTCGATGTGGTCGAGGACAATGCAGGGAACTTCTACATCATCGATCTCAACATCACGCCGTATTGGGGCAAGCCAGGGCAACGCAAAATGACGAGGTTTCTCCGTGGGGAATTGTCGCTGCGAGAGAAACTATCAAAGCGAATGGCGCGATGGATTCCCGGGTGTTGTTCCGAAGACAAACGGTAGACCTAAACCACGACTTGGTCGTCTCTCTATTTCATTCACCGACGCTTCGCTGATGCCGCTCACCTATCCGCTGACCCATTTTGAAGAGTTGATGCTGCATCAGGACAGCACTGCTTTTCCGACGAACTGCTTTGTTCGCATGCGGTTCCGCGGACGCCTGGATAAAAGTGGGTTCCGTGCGGCGGCACTCGTTGTGGTGGCGCGGCATCCGTTGCTGCACGCCAGAGTTCAGCAACAGCGTGGACGATATCACTGGCAAGTCGACGATCCGGCACCCGACATCTCTTGGTGCGATGGAGCAGCCGAAGAGCGCCCGTCCTTTCGCCGGTTGAACCTCGAACGAGAGCATGGACTGAAATTTGTGGTTTGTTTGCACGAGCACGAATCCGAGTTGATGGTCCAGTTTCATCATGCTTGCTGTGACGGACTGGCGATCTTTCAGATGATTCATGAATTGCTGTTGGCCTACACGATGGAGACCGACCGGAACGCAAACGTTTCGCTTCCGGAGATCGACCTGAGTTTGCTAGAACGCCGCGGATCGCTTGGATTGACGACGGGGAGCTTTCTTCGAAACCTCTCTCGCCAAGCAGTTGGCCTTCGAGGGGTTTGGCAGTTTTTGACGCGAAAGCCATCGCATCTGTTGCCGCATCATGTGCCTCAACGCGATGAACCCGCACCCTTGAGCTTTCCGTCTGTGATCGCCCATCACTTTGAACCGGATGTTTCGGCGGGTGTGCGACGAGCCGCGAAACGAGCGAAAGTGACCCAGAATGACTTGTTGATCCGGGACCTGTTTCTGGCGTTGGAGGAGTTTCGACGATCGCAGGGCGTTCATGATCCAACGAGCTGGATGCGATTGATGATCCCGGTCAGTTTGAGGCAAAAGCATCAGTACCAAGCACCGGCTGCCAACATTGTCAGCTCCGTGTTCTTGGACCGACGAGCGACCGACATGGAGGACCCAGCGCACCTGCTTCAAGACCTCAGTGAGGAAATGAGTCTGATCAAGCGTCGCCATCTGAACCATTTGTTCCTGTATTCGTTGTGGGCACAGCGATTGGTGCCGCGTGGGTTGCAGCGGACCGCGAGACCGAAACGCTGCCAAACGACCGTCGTCTTCACCAACCTCAGTCGCGTTTTCGCGAGATCACCCTTGCCGCGTCAAGAAGGTCGGCTGCAGTGCGGGAACGTGGTGTTGCTTCGGGTTGAGGCGATTCCGCCGATCGCGAGGCACTTGAATGCGGCGTTGGGAGTCAGTTGGTACGCCAATCAAATGACGATCACGCTGCACCACGATCCACGCGCGGTTTCCAACGAAGCTGCTGGCGAGTTGCTCAATGGGTTGGTTCGGCGAATGCGGGAATCCACGAAGGAGAAGTGACGTTTCCGCAACGAGGATGACGTCCTGCTCCGCTGATCGAGCGAGAGGCCATCCGCTGCAAGCCTACCTTGACGATTTCATCACTCTGTCTTCTCTCGTCGGATGGCCCTACAATTCCCATTCTGTTGAATGGATTCACGTTGGGTCCTCCCCGCTGCTGGTCCATTCGTTCACGCGGAGCGAACGTCTTGAAGCATCTCCCCATTGGGCTTGTCAGATGACCCACGCCGATCAATCGGTCGCACCTGCGGCATCGCAGGAAGCCGAGGCTCTGATGGAGGACGCGGCTGGTGTGGCGGACCCGGTCGGTGTGGTGGAGCCTTACGAGTTCACCGAAATCGCGATTCCGATCATCGCCATGCACGTGCTGGCTTTGTTTGCATTCATTCCGGCATTCATCACGGGAACCAACGTGTTGTTGTTGGCGATTGCCTTGGTCGTCTTCAGCAACGGAATCACGCTTGGTTACCATCGCTTGCTGACCCACAAAAGTCTACGAGTCCCCAAGTGGTTGGAATACGGTTACGTCGGCCTTGCGTTGTGCTGTCTGCAAGAGTCGCCTGCCAAATGGGTTTCAACGCATCGACGCCATCACAGCCATTCGGATGAGCCAGACGACCCACATTCACCGACCGCAAGCTTTGGGTGGTCGCACGTCGGTTGGCTGCTTTGGAAGCGAAAAGGGCAGCACGAATTTCGGACGGATGATCGCTACTGCGCCGATATCATCGCCGATCCATTTTATGCTTTGATGGAAAAGCACCCTGATCTGCCGGCGGGAATCTACATCCTTCACGCAGGTGCGATTTGGTTCGTCGCGTCGGCCCTGTTTTTGATGGAAAACAGTTTCGGATCGGCGATTTGGCAGGGTGTGGGCGTTGTGCTTTGGTGTGTCGTTTTACGAACCGTCATGATTTGGCACTTCTCGTGGTCGGTCAATTCGCTGACTCATTGCTTTGGTTATCAGAACTACAAAACATCGGACCAAAGTCGAAACAATTGGTTGGTTGCGATCGTGAGCAACGGGGAAGGTTGGCACAACAACCACCACCATGATCCCGCGAGTGCATCGGTGCAGCACAAATGGTGGGAGTTTGATCCAACCTACCTTCAGATCCGAGTTCTCAAGCGATTGGGACTGGCAACGCATGTGATCGAGCCGCGGCAAGTCAGAAAAACGGTTGTCGAACGTGAAGACTCCAGCAGCCTCAACAAACAGGCTGGTTAGAAAATTCCCAGCCCAGTGCTAACGAAGTGGCTCATCGCGTTCGTTTGAGGCGGACAACATGAAATTCACGTAGGCATCAGCGCATTGGTTCACATCGTGCCATTTGGCGATGTGCTCCGCCGCTGCCGACCCTTTTTGCTGCCGCTCGTTCGCATCGCAGGCCAACTCGCGGAGGGCGTTCGCCAAACCGGTGTGGGAGGAGATCTCCAGGGGGATCTTCACCAGAGCGTCATCGGGGTAGTCCAGGGCGGTTCCAGAATCAAAGACAACACAGGGCTTGCCGGCGCCCATTGCTCTGATCAACGTTGCCGACGATTCTCCAGCGGAAGGGAAACGCAGGTTCACCACAACGTCGCCGTGGTCGATGAATGCCTGGAAGGTGTCCATGTCAACTCGGCCGGTCACTTGCAAGTGGTTTGTCATTCCAGAGTTGTTCGCAAGTTCCTGCAGACGCAGTGAATCGGGCATCTCGCCCACCACCCACAATTCAAACGCTGGGATTTGGTCTTTGATCGAACCCAGAGCGGTGATGAGCTGATCGACTCGCTTTGGGATTGTTGCGAACCCGAGAGCCACGAAGATCAGTCGATCGGGATGCATTCCAAGTCGCTTCCGGATTTCGCCCGCATTCGTTGCCGTGAAAAGTGTTGCACGCGAATATTGAAGTGGGATTCTTTGAACGGGAATGTGGGGCAGCAGGTCTCGGACTCGGTACATCGATTCGAAGGAATGCACGATCACAGCCTTCGCGTTCTGCAGAGCGGGGGCAGTCAACGGCAAGCCAAACCGAAAGGCAGCGCCTGACAAGTCGCGTTCGGCTAGATCAGCGATCATCTCTCCCAATCGTCCGTGTTGTTCGGCCGCAAGCGTTTTGAACGTTTGAGAATCGCCTCGCCGGAGGAAGGTTTGTTCGAAGAGATGGTGCAGCACTCTGTCGTGCAGCACGACGACGCCTGGCCGCCGCATGGCCTCCTCCAGGACGTAATCATGGATGCGACTGTTTCCGAGATGGTAGAGCCGGGGAGTCGCGAGGTCGCGTTCCTGGTTCGACTTCCATTCGTGGAGTCGTTGGACGGCGAAGCCAAAGTGGTCTGGATCAGGATCGGGTGCGTCATCGGCAACGACGTAGGTGGCGTTCAGCCGGGGGGCCAATGATGGAGCAAGCTCGGCGGCGTAATCTGCGATGCCAGAGGCAGTTGGTGGAAGCGGGGTGAAGATTGCCCAGTCACCACCGAATGCATCGCTCTTGGCGGGGGGATTGGAGGAGGAGTTGATTCTCAGAGACGCGTTTTCGAGGATTCTTGCCCGGAGCCGTTGATTCCGGAGTTCATCCAGTGGGATGCCGTACAGTTCCAGCAACGCAGCGTGATGTTGATCGAGCACCTGTTGAACTTCGTGCAGGCTGAATTTGCGATCGTGAGATTGGTGATCTCTTCCAATCAAAGAGCCGATCTTTTCGAGAATCTTGCTGAACACCGGCCCTGCCAATCTTGCTTGCGGAGCGTTCGTGCCCGCTGCTGAAACTCTGCGGACTCGCTCAAACGCTTTGCGATCCGTTCTAACGGTTGAACGCCGTCGCGAATAGCAACTGCCCGCATGAGATGCTTCTCAGACAAACGTCGCTCCGGTAGACTCGGCAAACGCATTGGGCGATGACAAAATTTCGCAAATCTTTTTGACTGACAATGGACGGAGTCATGTACTACGCGATCAATTCGCCAGCGCTCTCGCACAATGCGTTTGACGATGAGACCATCGTTATCCATTTCGCGACTGGAAACTACTTCAGTTTACGAGAGATGGCAGAAAGGATTTGGCAACGTCTGGAGAACCAACCCTTGACGGTCTCCGCAATTGTCGACGCGTCGGAGGACGCCCCTCCGGAAGCTGCTTCTGAAGTCGAGGACTTTTTGAAGCAACTGGTGAAGAATGATCTTGTCTGTGAACTGCAGGATCATGCCAGCCCTGAATCGGTGGCAAGCCTCGGGGCTTGGCGAACGCCAGCGATGGAAGTGTTTGACGACATGAAAAACATGTTGCTCGGCGATGTGATTCACGACACCGACAAGGAAGGTTGGCCTCAAATGGCCCAAGACGACCAAGCTGCGCCCGGCCCTCGCTAGTCAATGAGCGGGAAAGATGGCATGACGACAATCACCACTTGCGACGATTCACGGGCTGCTTTGAGGCAGCAGTTTGATCGTGCCGCCGAAAACGATGGCTTGGTCGAGAAGCGATTGTCGATTGGTGGACGTCAGGTTTGTTTGAAGTTTGCTGGCCAGTCGCTGCTGTGTCGATTGATGCCGGCTTTGGCCCATCACCCAGAGGGCACTGGACAGGCTGAACTCAACATCCATTTTTGGGAGAGCGTCAGGCCACCGGTGGAACACTCGTTGGCGGAATGGACCGGTTTGCAATCCGTCATTCGCGCCGACAGCGATTCGTGCTGGACCCTGATTGAACCGGGGATCGGTTTGTTCAGTCGGCTGACCCAGGATGGGAATGCGTTTGTTTGTTGTCGAAACGGCGATGAACTGCCGGTTTGGGAATCCGCCGTTCCGCTGCGTTCTTTATTGAATGCCTGGTCCGCACCGCACGGCAGCGTGGTCCATGGCGCCGCGGTGGGAGATGATCAGGCAGCGGTTCTTTTGGCCGGAGTGGGTGGATCTGGGAAGTCCAGCACCGCGTTGACGTGTCTTGCCGAGCCGGATCTTTGTCACTTGGGGGATGACTTGGTCATGCTCACCAATGATTCGCAGCCCTTGGTGAACAGCCTGTACAACTCCGCGAAATTGCTGCCGGACAACCTTCGCCGTTTCAGCGATCTGTCGCTCTCGGTGAACCCGACTCTGCCACGCAACCCAGAAAAGGAAACCTACTTTTTGTTCCCGCAATTCGCGGAAAAGTTGGCGATGCAGCGACCGTTGAAAGCGATTCTGTTGCCGCGAGTCAGTGGCGAAACTCAGACAAATCTGGTCCCAGCTTCCCAAGTCGAAGCGTGGCACGCGATCGTGCCCGTCACGTTGACGCTGTTGGGGGGCACTCGGCCCGAGAACATTCAGTCGATTACGGAAATCATCAAACGTGTCCCGGTTTATCGTTTGAATCTGGGATCGGATCGCACCGGCATTGCTCCCGTCATTCGTCGGGTGCTGAAAGGAATTGAGCTTGAAGGCGGAGTCTCGCCGTGACGCAAACGATCAGTGTGGTGATCCCGGCGTACAACGCGGAGTTGTTTCTGGCGGAGGCGATTGAGAGCTGTCTTGCACAAACGCGGCAACCCGATCAGGTCATCGTGATCGATGACGGGTCAACCGATCGCACGGCAGAGGTTGCACTCTCATTTGCAGACTTCGTCACGCTGATTCCTCTGGAGCGAAGCGGGCCCGGTGTTGCTCGCAACGCGGGGATCGCTGCTGCGACAGGTGACTACATCGCCCTGTTGGATGCCGATGATCGGATGACGCCGAACCGACTTCAGTTGCAAATGGATTTGTTCGATGCCCGTCCTGAGGTTGGCATGGCCTTTGGTCATCAACTGATCTTCCAAGATGGGGAAGACCCGGCAGAGCATCACGAAAAGGGCACGGGACGTGTGCTGGCGCCGTGTGTCACTGGTGCGGTGATGTGCCGTCGATGCGTCTTCGACGACGTCGGACCTTTTTCGAATGATCGGGAGACGATCGAAGTGCTTGATTGGTTTGCTCGCGCCGAAGACCAAGGCATTCTCAAGGTCAGCGTCGAGGAGGTCGTTCTTTATCGACGCCACCATGCAAACAACTGGTCCACTCAGGAACAAAACCGCTTGAAGTACGTTCATATGTTGAAAGCGGTTTTGGACCGGAGACGCGCTCAGTGACGTTTCTGATGCGGTGGATGGACCAGGACCAGGCCTGGCCTCGCGGTTGTTGGCCGAATCAGGCACAGCGATTGTTGCTGCAAGCCTGTTTGCTGGAGGACGATGCCGCCGCGATTCGTGCTTGGCAGAAATGGGAAGACTTGGTCCCCTGGGATTTCATTGACTTTGGCTCCCATCGATTGTTGTTGTTGCTGCACGATCGTTTGCGACGCCTCGGACTGGCATCTCGGAACCAGGGCCGATTGGCTGGCGTGGCCCGATATTACTGGGTGCAGACGGAACTGCGTCAGCGACAAGCGGTTGCGATTCTTCAGCTGTTTGAGAAGGCCCAGATTCCAACGCTGCTGCTCAAAGGAGCCGCGCTGAACGCGACGGTGTACCGGACTGGGTTTCGGGCCATGAACGACCTGGATGTGGCGGTTCGCCGGGAAGATGCTCCGCAGGCCGTTCAACTTTTGAATCAAGCGGAGGCCGCACCACCGCTGAATGTGACGGAGGATTCGTTTCGTGTGGGGCATGGCACCAACTTCAGCCTGGCTGAAGGCACCGAGGTGGATCTTCACTGGGACTTTTTTCACAGTCGTTCGCTATCGCCCACTCAGCAGCAATCGCTGTGGGATGCCAGTTTGCCAGTGAAAATCGGACCTGCGAACAGTCGTGTTTTGTGTCCCGCCGATCAACTGTTGCACACGTGTGAGCATGGTGTTCGATACAACGAAACCCCGCCGTTTCGTTGGCTTGCGGACTCCTTTCAGATCATTCGAACAGCGGGTGCCGAGATGGATTGGCAACGGCTCGCCGAGCAGGCAAGGGAATGGAATGCCGTGTTGCAAGTTCGTCGAAGTCTGCAGTGGTTGAACGATCACTTGGATGTGCCGATTCCAGACGAGGCATTGGCAAACTTGGATGACACAAAAGTGTCGCTTGCCAACCGCTTGGAGTACCGAGTGACGGGGCAAAGAGGACTCGCCGGGCAACATACTTTTTGGCAGACGTTCCCCGAGCACGTTTTCGCTTGGCAGCGTCAAGGACGCCCTGGTTCGCTTGCCAAATACCACTGCTTGCAACACAACATCAGCCAGAATCACCGGACTCGATTCACGGAGTTCACCAAGCTTGGGTTGTTGCAAACGGTGTCGAGGGTGAAAGCGGTGGTTCCGTCGATTCGAAAGAGACAGCGTTTCGTCGTCAGCACATTGGCGGACGATGAGATCGTTGGTTGTCATGAAGTCGAACGATCGGGGCATCGAACGTTTCGTTGGACCAGTGGTGAATCCACATTGGTCGTGACGCTCCCACGTGGTGATTACGACGTGGATGTTCGCGTGTTTCCGTGGCGTGATTGGGAGACCGATTTGGCGTCTGAGTTGCGAGTCGATTTCGATCGAAATGTTGTCTTGGTCACTGCGGAAGGAAATCGCAATCGTGTTTTGCGGTTTTCAATCCAGCGTGATATGTTTGGCCCCGCGTCGCAGCAACGCCTGACATTTCGATGTGGCCGTTTTCGAGGTGTTCCGGAAGGCGAAACGCGACATCTTGGGCTTCCGCTGCAAACGGTTTGCTTTCGGCCACGCTCATGCGGGGGCACTGAGTCGTGAGAAAACCACAGCAGTGTCAACGCTCGACTCGCCGCATCTTCCCTTGGTCGATCCGGCCGACCCTTTCATGGAAAGAAAATTGATGTCCAACCAGCGTTCTGTTGGCGTCGTGCCGGGATCGACGGATTCAACAGGGATTCAGACCGATCACTACGAAATCCCTTCCAATCCGCTGGGGCGAATTCGACTTGCGCCGCAAACAACGTTCGCCCTGCATCGCAGCGGATGGGCCGGCGCGATGGATGCTTTGATTCCAGAGCACAACGAAAACGGGGTGATCTTTGAAGGCTTTTTGGATCGCCTTTTCGATCCTCATTGGCCGCACGAGATGGGACCGATGTTGCCGTTGACGGAACCTTGGACAGGTGTCTTTCACAATCCACCTGGTGCGGAAGGTTGGCACAGTTCCTCCGGGGCTCCCCAACGTCTGATTGTCTCCGATGCGTTTCGCGACAGCATGCCGGCATGTCGAGGACTCTTCACCCTGTCGGACTACTTGTCCGATTTTTTTGCGAAGGAAACCGGTCTGCTCACATCGACACTGAGGTTGCCGACGGAAATTCCTGACCGACTGTTTCGCATGGATGACTTTGCAAACGAAGCGGAAAAGAAGGTTGTGATGGTCGGGTGGTGGTTGCGAAGGCTGGCGGCAATCTATTTTCTTCCCTTGGATCATGCCAGCGGATTTCGAAAGCACCGACTGATCAGCAACCCTTGCACGGAGTTGGAGCAGACGAACCTGCTCAAGCAAGAGTTCGTGCGACAGTCGATGGCACTTCGGCAACCACTCTTGCCCGCCTATCGCGACAACACGTCTGCTTTGCCGCGGCAGAATGATTCTGAATACGACGAGTTGCTTTCGACGAGCATCGTGTTTCTCGACCTTTACGATGCATCCGCCAACAATGCCGTGGTGGAATGCATCGCGCGAGCGACACCTCTGCTGATCAATCGCATTGCACCGGTCGAAGAATACTTGGGCGTGGACTACCCGTTCTACTTTGAGTCGCTGGACGAGGCCGCTCGAAAGGCTCAGGACTTGGACCTGGTCGCAACGACTCACGAGTATCTGATGCAGTGCCCGATGCGGAAGAAGCTTTCACCGTCGACTTTTCTGGACGATCTTCGCGGCAGCGATGTTTACCAAAATTTACAAGCTTGATCGATCATTGCCGACGATGGATGAACAGACTGTTTGAGAAAGCATCTCGTCAAGTTTTTAACGGATCCCAGCCACCTTCCAATCATTTACATCGTGACTGCACAAGTAAACGACCGCACCCAACGACGAATCTTGATCGACGGCACGAAGTTGGCCGATTCTGCGTCCGATGGAATTCGTCGGTTTGTCTCTGGCCTCCTGGGGGCGATGCGATCCGTCGCAGTTCAGCATCCTGAGTGGGCGGTGGATGTTCATGTCGGTTCACGAATCATCCCACTCGCTGAGATCGATTCGTGGCTGACGCTGCCGGAACCGCAACCGACTGGTGCAGCGCAGTTTCTTCGAGGGGCACTGAACCTGATTCGATTGCGGCACCAGATGCGGACGACGCATTACGACGTCGTTCACCAGACGATGCCGAACACCTTTGACACGTTTCGTCGTTTTCGAGGCGCTCGCTTGGTCACGGTTCATGATCTTTCCCATTTGGCATGCCCTCAGTGGCAGGCTGCGGTCAACAGCGAAAGCCTGGAACGGGGCCTGCGTGACGCCATTGAGCGAAACGCTTGGTTCAGCACGGACACGGATTTTATCCGTCAAGAAATGATCTCCCGTTGCGGTCTTTCGAACAGCGCTGTCACCGGTGCCGGTTGCGATCGATCGCTTTTCCATTCGCAGTATTCGCAAGAGGCGAAAGATGCCGTGCGACCGAAGTATTCGTTGCCGGACGCCCCGTTTTTGCTTTCGGTTGGGACGTTGGAACCGCGAAAGAATTTGTTGGGGACGGTGCGAGCCTACCGCCGGTTGTTGGAAACGAACCCACAAACTCCGCTCGAACTGGTGATCGTTGGGAAATACGGTTGGGGCGATCTCGATGAGGTGTACGCCGCCGCGAAAGATTGCGATCGAATCCACTGGCTGGGCAGTGTTCCGGATGAGGATTTGCCTTTGATTTATTCTCAAGCGGAGGCCCTGTCGTATGTCTCGCACTACGAAGGATTTGGCTTGCCACCACTGGAGTCGATGAACTGTGGCGTGCCAGTGATTTACGGGGCAGGGACCGCGGTCGCCGAGGTTGTGGCGGACGCTGGTTGGGCGGCTGATCCCAATGACGTCGAACAGATCTGTGACTGTTTCGTTGAACTGGTCACTCAACCTGATCTTCGCGAAGAACGGTCTCGCAAGGCGATTGCACGGGCGGAGTTGTTTGATTGGCAACGCGTGGCCGAAGCGATGTGGGAGCAATACATGCTCGTCGCGGAAAGCCCTGCCTCTCGGTTGGCAGGTTGATGCGAGTCACGATCGCAAGCCGATGAGCGTTCCGAAAATCCTGCACCAAACGTGGAAAGATGAACGCGTTCCGGATGACTTTTCGGAATGTGTCCAGTCCTGGAGGACTCACCATCCGGATTGGCAGTTTCGATTGTGGACTGACCAAAACAACCGCGAATTGATCGCGGAAGAATACGCGTGGTTCTTGGAGACGTACGATGGCTATCCAGCGGCCATCCAACGCGCCGATGCCATTCGGTACTTCATTCTTCATCGGTTTGGAGGCATGTATGTGGATCTGGATTTCATTTGTCGGAAGCCTCTCGATCCGTTGTTGGCCGATCAAGGCTGCGTCGTCGGGATGGAACCACCTCAGCACTGTCGGCATCACCGAGTTCCCAATCTGTTGTGCAACGCACTGATGGCGTCGGCACCCGGACATCCTTTCTTTGAACGCGTGATCCAGCGATTGCCGGATTTCGTTGATCATGTCGAGAACAACGAACCGATTCTCAGCAGCACCGGCCCGATCATGATGTCGCGTGTCTTGAACGATTTTGAGACGCCCGAATCTGTCACGGTGCTTCCCTCTCGATTCTTGTATCCGTTGACGATGCACCAAGCGGCCCAGTACCGGTTGGCCGGGCACGTGGGCGTCGACCTTTCGGATGCGTTCGCGATTCACCTTTTCTATGGCACTTGGTGGAAGACCGATCGATGGGGTCGAAATTGGCGAGGCTACTACAAGCTGAAGTCTTTGATTCAGCGGCGTGTCAGCGGACTTTGGGCTCGCGTTTCTGCAGTGCGGGGCGGTCCACGCTCCTAACTTTTGGGAACGGATTGGGCAGAGAGACGATGCCTGCGGAGTGAGATTGGTCGACTTTTGTGGGGGGAGAGCCAATCGGATCTCAATTGCGACTGAGGCTGGTTCCCTGCTATATCGAGCCGCAGCGTCTCTGCCCACGCGGCCGGAAACTTGTGTTTCCCGCATCCAGCCTGAGTTACCCAACATGCTACGTCGATGAAACTGCTTCTGATCCTGCTTCGATCGTCCTGGATTTCTGGTCTGGTTTCCGGACTTTTGGGAGCGTTCAGCGGTGTGGCGAATCTCGGCTTGATCATGCTGATCCACCACGCTTTGACGGGTGACCCGTCCGAAGCGGGCTCGTTGCCGTACTTATTCGCTGGTGCGTGTGTCTTGGTCCTGGTCACTCAAGTGGCGGCCAAGTGCTTGCTTGTTCAGTTGTCCCAGGCAACAGCGGCTCGATTGCGATACGAGCTGTGCACCAAAATCATTTCGGCTCCTTTGCCGACGTTGGAATCCGTCGGATCGCATCGGTTGTTGGCCGCTCTGATCAACGATGTCAACGCGATCACGTCAGCCTTGTCCGCGTTCCCCGCTGCCTGCGCCAACGCGATGGTGTTGGTTTGTGGACTGGTTTACTTGGCGACACTGTCCGTGCCATTGGCGGGTGGGACGATTGTGATGGCGGGAATTGGCGTGTTCACGTTCATGACCGGTCTGCGGTTTGCCAACCGGCATCTGCGCCAGGCTCGGGAAGACCAAGATGAAGTGGTCAAGCAACTGCGAGCCATGATCGATGGCATCAAAGAACTCAAAGGCAACAACATGCGGTGCCTGGACTTTGTCTACGACGTGTTGTTACCAGCCGACACAAAGATGCGTCACAGCCTGATCATCGGGTCGAACATTCAGGGGTTTGCCCACAGTTGGGGACGACTGTTTCTGTTCATCGGCATTGGATTGTTGCTGTTTGCTTGGCCGCAGATCGCGACCGTGTCGACCGCGACTTTGACCGGATACGTTCTGACGATTTTGTATCTGACTTATCCGCTGGATGGGATTTTGGGTTGGTTGCCAGCAATGAATGGTGCCTCGATCGCAGTTGCCAAGATTGAGAAGTTGGGTTTGATGATCGATCAGCCTGAACAACAAACCTCGCATGTCGCACCGACTCAGTTCGAATCGCTTGAGATGCGAAGCGTGACCTATCAGTACGATTCCTCCGGCGACGAATGCTTTGCACTGGGACCCGTCGATTTGACGCTTTCGCCCGGTGAGATTTTGTTCATCGCGGGTGGCAACGGCAGCGGAAAAACAACGCTCGCGAAATTGTTGACCGGGCTTTATGTTCCCGACGCAGGTGAAGTGTGCTGGAACGGGCGGGACGTGACGGACAAAGTTCGAGCCGATTATCGCCAGCTCTTTTCGACTGTCTTTGTAGAAGGCCACCTGTTCGATCGGTTGCTGGGGATCGATGTCACACCCGGCAAGTTGGAGCATTGGATTTCTCTGTTGGGAATGGAAGAGAAGGTCGACGTGCAGACCGGTCGACTGTTGACCCAAGAACTTTCACGCGGCCAGCACAAACGTTTGGCGTTGTTGGTGGCGGCGCTCGACGATCGTCCCATCTTTGTTTTCGACGAATGGGCCGCCGAACAAGATCCGGGATTCAAGGACGTCTTCTACCAACAGATCCTGCCGGAGCTTCGCCGGATCGGGAAAACCGTTGTCGCGATCACGCATGACGACCGCTATTTCTCTGTTGCGACGCGAGTGTTGAGGGTTGTGGATGGTCGCTTGACTCATGCGACCGAGAAAGCGGCTGATTCGTTGCACGTCATCCACAGGGACGCAGCGTGATTCAACTGCATGGCCTTCGCAAAGACTATCGGGTCGGTGATCACGATCTGCCGGTGCTCAAGGGCATCACGCTGAACATCGAAGCGGGGGAATATGTTGCGTTGATGGGATCGTCGGGTTCTGGGAAGACAACCCTGATGAACCTGCTGGGGAGTTTGGATCATCCGACCGATGGCGACTACCATCTGGCCGGGATCGATGTGTCGAGTCTGACACCGTTGGAACTCGCCGCGTTTCGAAGCCAGCATATCGGGTTTGTCTTTCAGAACTTCAACCTGCTGCCGCGTGCGACCGCGTTGGACAACGTGATGCTGCCGACGATCTATGCGTCGGATGGAAGGTCACGGCGCGAGTGCATCGAAGACGCGACGAAGTTGTTGGAGTCCGTCGGTTTGGGAGGTCGACTGGACCACATGCCCAATCAGTTGTCGGGCGGCGAACGACAACGAATCGCGATCGCTCGAGCGTTGATGAACCGCCCCAAGCTGTTGTTGGCCGATGAGCCAACCGGGAACCTGGACACGGTCACGGAACAAGAAATTCTGGCGTTGTTTCGTCAGCTCAATCAAGAACACGGCATCACGTTGGTGGTGGTCACGCACGATGCGGAGGTCGCTCATGAAGCGGATCGAGTCGTGCGAATGAAAGACGGGCTGGTGGCGGAGGATGTTCGGCAACGAGCGTCCACCGTCGACCGTTCGAGACTCGCGAATTCCAGATCGGAGCCCCTGAGAGAACCGGCGACCGCTTGGCCAATGGCAGCGACTTGGAATGCGGTGATCGTGGCTGTCTTGGCGCTTCGTCGCAATGCATTGCGGACCGTGTTGACGATGTTGGGGGTGATCATCGGTGTCGCCTCGGTGATTTCGACCATGGAACTGAGTGCCGGTGCTTCCACTGCGATTGAAGAAACGGTCGCAAGCATGGGAGCCAGCATGCTGACGATCAGTCCCGGCAAAGCGTCGAGTACTGGCGGGCGTCAGCGCCCGATCCAGATTGTTCCCGACGATGTGCTTGCGGTCGCTGAGCAATGTTCCGCAGTCAAAGTTGCGGCCCCGCTTGTGTATTCCCAAGTCCAATTGGTTCGTCAGAATCGCCGTTGGAGCCCCAATCTGGCGCTTGGCACAACGCCGCAATACTTGGCGGCGCGGAACTGGGATCAGTTGGAGATGGGAACGCCATTCACGCAGGAACAAGTTCTCGATGCGGCGAAGGTTTGCATCTTGGGAAAAACCGTCGCTCACGAATTGTTTGATTCGGAGTACCCGATCGGCGAAGAGATTCGCGTCAACGGGGTTCCGCTCCGCGTGGTTGGCGTCCTCACCGAAAAGGGCGGGGATGTGATCGGGAACGATCAAGACGACATCATCATCGGACCGTGGACGACGTTCAAACTCCGAGTGAACAGCAGCACGGGCGCGACTGCTCAGTTCAGCACCTTCGCGGATCAGATGCCACCGATGCAACTGGCATCAACCCGGCGATCGACGCAGCGAGAAGAGATTCACCAAATCTATGTGGAGGCTGAATCGCCGGATCACGTGGAACTGGCTCGTCAGCAGATCACGCAGTTGCTTTCCCGCCGACACAATGTTGAACCCGCGGGTGCCTATCGCATCAACGACATCACCGAAGTTTCCAAAGTGGTCGGGCAAGTCGTGGGTGGTGTGTCCGCTTTGGGGCTGGTGATCGCCGGCGTCTCACTGATGGTGGGCGGTGTGGGAATCATGAACATCATGCTGGTCTCGGTCACCGAGCGGACGCGTGAGATTGGTTTGCGGATGGCGGTCGGAGCCAATCGCAGTGCGATCCTTCGTCAGTTTCTGATCGAGGCGACCGTGTTGTGCGTGGTCGGCGGATTCCTCGGTATTTTCGCGGGCCACATGTGGTCCATGTTGGTCGGCCGGGTGATCGGGTGGCCGACTGCGATGTCGATCTGGGCGCCGATTGTTGCCGTGACCGTTGCCGCGTCAGTGGGCATCGTGTTTGGTTACTACCCAGCCCGGACGGCGTCCCGGTTGAATCCGATCGATGCGTTGCGGTACGAGTGATCGCGAACGATGACCGGGGTTTGCAAACGGTCGGTCACGCCTCTGCCAATGCGCTGGCTAGGCACACGCGACCTTGGAAAACAGCAGTCGACAGGTGTCGATTGCTTCTCGAGGGATCTTCGTGGCAGCCCAATTGCCGTCGAGGTAGTGCCCTAATTCGGTTGGGCAAAGATCTTGGTTGGTCATCAGTTTCGATAACGCACGCGAGCTCGCGCGAATGGTGAGGGTTTTGGGGCAGGGGAGTCCATGGGCAACTTCCAATCTTGCCGACCCTTGCCGACTGACCACACGCCATTGCCCACCACCAGGACCCAGGATGTTCAGGCCAAGCAATGTCTGAGGCTGCGTCTCTGTTTGCTCCGCTTCTTCCTGTTGCATGGAGGCGACGGTTGCATCCCGCAAGTAATCGACCAAGTGGTTGATGGACGCGACCCCGGGATCGCGACGCTTGCCCCATCGATCTGCCAGTCCAAACGCGAGGTAGCGATGGACCACCGTTTCGTCGATCTCTGGGCACGGAAGATCTGCGGTGAACGCAAGCAGGTTCGAGTTGTCGAACGCTGGGTCGGTGGAGTTGTAAGACTCGTACAGAGAAACGCCAGAGAAGTAGTTCCGTTCGAAGCCATTCAGCTCGTTGCTCGGGACGTCGATGTCACCGCAGTACTGGACCCCGGTGGAGTTGAAGTACGAGCAGCAGCAGTCAATGATTTTTCGCGGCGTCAGATGAACCCGCGGAGTCAAATGGTACGTTTGTCCGTGAGCTTCCGGCGTGTCGAGAAGCCGCGACACCACGTCGGCCACCCAATCAATCGGCACGACATTGCGGCGTTCGTCTCCGGTCATGGGAAGCCGAATGGGCGTGTGCCGGACACCGTCTTGATCAGGCTCCACCATTGGTACCAGCAACGCCATCAATCGCAGGTAAGTGTGCAGCCCGTGGTAGCTGGTCGTGTGCCCGGTTTGCGAATCGCCGGAGATCACAGCGGGGCGGTAGACGGTCAGTTGATCGAGAAACGACGCTGCCCGAACAGCTTGTTCCGCTTCAAACTTGCTCTGCTCGTAGTCGTTCCGAAAGTTCTGTCCGACATCCAAGTCTGATTCATGAACCAAGTCGGTTCGGTTGCCGCAGACGTATGCGGTGGAGAGATAATGGAAGTCTCGGATGTTCGTTTCGCGGCAGAACGCCAAGACATTCTGGGTGCCGCCCAGATTCGTTTTCCACGGGTCTCCGGAGCGATCGGATCCTTGAAATTTCAGCACCGCGGCCCCGTGGATCATCCGGTCGCAGTTTTGGCGGACCCATTCGGTCGCACCCGCATTCAGACCAAGGTTGGGTTGGACAATGTCGCCTTCCAAGCAAACCGGGCGAGGCAGCTCACGCCCCAGTTCGGTCTCGAATCGTTGCAGGATCGCTTCAACACGTTCGTAAGCCGTCTTCTTTTTGCTGCTTCTCGCGATCACCGCGACGCGTTTGCCGCTCATCATCGCGTTGCGAAGCAGGTACTGTCCAACCAGACCAGTCGCGCTGGTCATCAAGGTGTATTGATGGTTGCCAATAACCATAGAGAACAGACGACACGAGGTGCCAAGAGGGCCACGGATGAAATGAGAGGGGCGGGGATGGTCGCGGGTGATTGTAGTAGCCGCAGCGAACAAGCTGCAAGGCACTGTCTCGCAAATGCTCGATCGGCCAATGGTTGTCGTTCGCGTCGGTGCTGCGGATGCAGCCTGTTCATTCATCGTCCGAAACGTATTCCATGCTTTGTTTGCCCGATTTGTCGATCCGTGTGGCTGCACCGCTCGCACCACCGACGATGAACTGGCTTCCGTCGCGATTGGAATCCAATGCGTACAGGTAGTCTCCAGAGACCTTGGCATTGGTTTCTCGAGAGCCGTTGTCGGTGCGATAGACGCGGAAGTGACTGTCGCCGCTGGCCACCCCAATGCGGTTTTCGCGGCCGACATAAACCAGTTTTGTCACTTCGGTTTTGAATCCCGTGATCGTGCGTGTGGCCTGACCGGTTTCAATGTTCCAGATTTTGACCGAGGCGTCAGCAGAAGCCGTTGCGAGTTGACGACCATTGAGGTTCCACGCGATCGAGGTGACATGGTGCGTGTGTCCTTCGAGTGTTTTGATCAGCGAGCCCGATTCAATGTCCCACAGCTTGATCATTTGATCGGCACCGCCGGTCGCCAAGATCTTGCCGTCCGGCGAAAAGCGGACACACAGAACGGTGTCGCCATGCGGGTTGGGGATCTCGCGAATCAGGGAACCGTCGGAGACTTTCCAAAGCATCAATTCACCCGCTCGCGAAGGATCTCCTCCACCGGTGGCCAGCAATTTGCCGGAAGGATGAACGTCGATGCTCAACACGCGATTCGCAAACGGGCTCGGACCGGTCGACGCACCAATGGTCTGACGAAGACTCCATGAACGGGGCGGAGCAACGAACGCCTGGGTCTCGCCGTTGGTTCCTCGAATCAGGACGCAGCGATCACCGCTGGCGATCAGTTGTCCGTCGGTCGGCAGTTCGGGCAATTCGGCCAACCAGTCGCCGGTTGCGGACCACAGACTCCATGCGTTTTGAGATGCGTCGTCGGTGTTGGCAGCGTGGGTGAGGATGCGCGATCCTGAGTCCATGACGGCGAGTGTGGCATCGGTCGCGCGAGATGAATCATGCCGTGATTGGGAAGCGGCGGCCTTGGCCTTACTCGATTCGTGATCTTGTTTGAGTTTCGCCAGGACTTGCTGATGACGTTTGCGTTCCGCCTCCAAGTCCGTTAGCCGAGCCTCACCGCGGGCCTTGATCTTCTCGGCTTGGTTGAGTTCTTTCATGGCAGCGGCGAGTTCGTTCTCTTTGGTCGCGACGACTTGCTTGGCTTCGGCCAGTTTCTCGGCGGCTGACTCGGCGGCCTGCTTGGCTTCCTCAACGCTGACCTGTTTCTCGTTACGCAGTTTGGTCTTGGTTTCGATCTCTTTGGCAATCGATTCCAAGTTCTTCTTCTCTGCCGCGACGTCGTCTTCGGCTTGCTTGACGTCCTTTTCTTGAGCCGCGACGAGTGTTTCAGCGACCAGCGTTTGCCAGTTGTCGTCTGCCAATTGAGCTGCGGCGACAGGATCCGTCTTCGCGACCTCGACATAGCTTTGATCGGCGAGGTTGTATTGCCCGATGGCTCCCGAGTCGGTGCTGATCCACAGTGTGGTGCCGTTGGGCGAGAGCGAGGCGGACACGGCGGGAGCGGGCAATTTGCCGGTCGCGGTCGCCAGATGATCCGGTTCGATCCACTGCATCGACGTGAACGCGCTTGCCGCATCGAGGGTTTCGACGTCTTTGCTGTCGACACGAACGATGCGAATCGTGTTGCCCCACTGCATCGCCGCTTGATGACCATCGCTATCCAGCATGATTCGGACTTGGGTGGGATCGTCTGTTTTGAGATCTTCAGGCAGATCGAAACTCTTCATCCACAGCCATCGATCACTGCCGACTTCCGCCACGCTCAACTCTCCACGACGTGAGAGCGCCGCCAGATGAGTTCCGTTGGCATTCATCGCAATCGCCAGGGTCTCGTCTTGATTGATCGTGGGAATCGTGGCTGGTTCGAACGGTGTTCTCTCCCAAATCTTGACGTTGCGATAACCCGCCGAGATGAGTTGGTGGCCGGTTGGATCGAAGAACAAATCTTGGACGAAGTCATCGTGAGCTGGCTTTGCTTCTTCGCCTTCGACGATTGCAAGCGTTTCAATCGGTTCAGAGGACTTGGTGCCGAACACACGAATCTGGTTGCCAAAACTGACCGCGGACAATCTTCCGTCGGCGGTCATGGCTGATCCGTAAACCGTCTGCAATTCGGTCGGTAGTGGTTGCCAGTTTTGTTCTGCCGGAACATCGGTGGTTTGGTCGACGATGGCGCCGGATTGGATCCAACGCTTTAGCAAAGCGAGCTCCATCGGGTTCAAAATGGATGCCGAGACATCGTTGTCTTCTGGTGGCATCACGGGATCATCCGCGTGGGACGCGAGCAGGAACAGTCGACTGCCCGCGGCGTTTCCGGGAACGACAAGGTCGTCCAATTCGGAGGTTCGAATCTGTTCTCCGGATTCCAGGTTCACTCCGCCTTCGTCGTCGCTGGTGTTGTGGCAGGCAACGCAGTTCTTTTTCAGGACCGGTGCCACGTCGCGGCTGAAGAGGACTTCATGTCCGTCGGGCAAGTCGTCGATTGGGAGCGTGTCTGCGCTCACTTGGTTGGGCGTGCCGACGATCGAATCAAGTCCGACGCTCCACTCAAAACTCAGTGCCAGCACGACGAGCAAAGACTTGGTGGCTGGACGGATCATGGCGAGGCTTCTTTTGCGGGGGCAGGAGGAACGGTGAGCCAGAACTCCGTCAGTGGGATGGATGGCCGCAGACTGTAGGTGGCCTCGATGGTTTCTTCCGTCGGCTCGTCATTCGCGTCCAAAATGGTTCCCTGGATTCGAAAGCGACCGTGACCGATCGCATTGTCCGCGGCGGTCAGTTTCAGTTTGACCGTCTTGGCGGTGTCGCCTTTGGGTTCGGAAACCACGGCGTCCGATTGGATCCCTTCGGGCAAATCCGTCGCGGCGATTTTGACTTTTGAGTTGAAACCCGACTTGCGATTGACGGACACGCTGAGTTGCAGCGGTTTCGCTTGAGTGACCACAAAGTGATCTTCAGCCATCGAAAGTTGGCACTCCGGTTTCAATTCGCGAATCGACAATTGATAGAAGTGTCGAGGGCCAAATTCACCCAGCATCTCGGAGATCGCGACGTCGATGGTTCCATCCTCGGCCGCGGTGAAGTCGACTCCTGCGTCGTAGCCACCGGACGACATGTCGTCGTTGCTGGCCAGTGTTTTGCCTGACTTTGAGTCCGTGATCGTGAGCTTGGAATCGAGCAGAAATCCGTCGGCCTTGGAACGGACTTCGGCGTGGTACTTGGTTCCTTTGTTGGCCTTGAATTGATAGTGATGCGTTTCATCTGCTTTCAGGAAGTGACCGAACAGCAAAGCGGGCAGCGTTCCATCGAACTCGCCACCGGGTAAGACTCGATGAACCGATTCATCAACGGGTGACACCCAAGACCACCCCAAGGCATCGGGGATCGTCGCGACGGGAGGCGAGAGGCTTTCGGTGATGTTTGAGACCGTCGCGATGGAATCGTCGAGGTTGTAGCCAAACGCAACGGCCTTCTCTTCGTTGGCAGCAACATGATCGACAAACGGGCCGGTGGTCACGTCCAACGTGTAAATGAATGAGGCTGATCCCGCGTAGCCGATCGTGCTGTTGGGCGTTTCGGGGAACGCGAAAGTTCGGATCAGGAGTTCTTGATCTGAGTCAGCGGTGAAAACGATTTGCGGGTCCAATCCACGGGCATCGTCGGAATGGAAGAGCACGTTGCCGCGAAGGTCCGTCAACTGAAGCACCGCGTCCATGGGTGACTTCAAGACTTGGTTCGCGGTCGCCGAAACGACCAATGTCTGGCCCGCTTTCAATGACACGCGGTAGGCATCACTGTCGCCGCCCTTGGACAAACGGCCGGCGACGACGATGGGAAGTTCAATTGGGTTGGCTTCCGATCGTTTGTCATTGGGTTCCGTCTCAGAGAACACGTCGACGGAGGAGAGGATCAGCGGAACCAACGCGGTCATGGACTGATCGTCGTGGAATCGGATCCATGCGACTCCCGGTGCTGCATCGCCAGCGACTTTGACGGTCAGCTTGCCGGAGTCCTTGCCAGCCGAGATGGAAAGCTGGTCGACATCGCAATCGATGTTGGGCGGCCAGTTAGGAAAAGTGCCTTCTGCGGTGACCGCTGTTTCAGCACCAACGGCAACCGCCGGCGGGAACACTCGATCCAGCTTGATTTGTGCGTGAGCCAAGTGCGGGGTGAAGCAGCATAAAACCCATGCCCACATCAGGCGACGATGAAGTGCGGCAACGATCACGGAGCAACACGCACTGCGTGAACGAAGGGTGGTTTCGTAGACGCACCTGTGGTTGGTTGAATTCAATGAGTGACGCACTAGCTCATCAACTCGGTGATTGGAGTCGCGTCGCTGACCAAGTGTGTGGGGCGTCCTTCGCCGGTGTACATCATTTGGCCCGGATCGATGCCGAGTTTCTCGTAGATGGTCGACACGAAATTTTCTGGCGAGAGGACTCGTTCGACCGCCGCGTAACCTTGTCGGTCGGTCGCCCCGATGACTTGTCCGCCCCGCGTCTGCCCGCCTGCGAACACGACGCTCATCGCATTGGACCAATGGTCGCGTCCGCCGCGTTCGTTGATCTTGGGTGTCCGTCCGAACTCACCCAGGACAACGACCAAGGTGCGTTCGAGCATGCCCTGTTGTTTGAGGTCGGAGATCAACGCCGCAACCGTTGCTTCGAAAGGCGGCAGTTTCTTATCGAGTGCATTGAAAATGTCGACGTGATGATCCCAGCCACCGCTGTAGAGCGTCACGAAAGGAACGCCGGCACCGACCAATCGCCGAGCGAGCAAGGCTTGCTGGCCAAACGGGTTTCGTCCATAGGCATCGCGGACTTCGTCGGATTCTTGGTGAATGTCGAACGCGGCTTGGGCTTCTTTGCTGCTGATGATTTGCAGGCTCTGCTGATAGAACTCATCGACTGCCAAGGTTGGATCGGCGACGCTGGCGTCATTGAAACGCATCATCGTGTCGATGCGTTGGCGGATCTGTTGTCGGGAACTGAAACGGCCGTCGGTGAGTCCTGTGGGGATCGTGACATCGCGCACGCGAAAGCTGGAACTGTTCGGATTGTCAGGAACGACGAACGGTGCGTACTTGCTGCCGAGGAAATTCGGTCCGCCCGAACGCGACATGCGGGGCAGAGAAAAGTAGGCGGGGATCCCGTGGGGGGCGCCGATCTCTTTGGAGACCACGCTGCCGAGGCTGGGGTGAAAACTGACGAACGCACCACAACCAACCGGAATGCGAGGCGGGGCCCCGGTCATCATGTAGTGATTGCCGGCACCGTGGTTGCCCTGGTCGTGCCGAATCGAACGGACGATTGCCAGGTCATCGCTGATCGCCGCCATCTTTTGCATCGGTTGGGCGAACTGGATGCCGGGCGTTTGAGTCGCGATGGGCTGGTAGGCACCACGGATCTCGACGGGCGCATCTGGTTTGGGGTCAAACGTTTCGTAGTGACTGGGCCCACCGTCCATCCAAACCAAGATGCAGGCATCCGCCTGAGCGTTGCGACGGCGGGAACCGGAGTTCTCCGACGCGCGAGCTTGCGCACTCAAGGCTCCTGATAGGCCTCCGCCAATCAGTCCGCCAAGACCCAATTTCAGACCGTCGCGGCGCGTCAGTCCTTCACAGTTTGTCCAAGTGTTCGACATGGTTCATCAGTTTTGAATAATAAACTCAGGCGAATTCATCATCGCCCACATCAAGTCCTCAATCACACGCCGACGACCTTCATCGGTGGTTTCCTTCTGTTCTTTGTCGCCGCTTTGATTCGCCGTGTCTTCCTTGCTGGCAGTTTTCTTGCTGGAGTCGCGAATCAGTGTCTCGGCATAGCTTCGTTCTTCGTCGTTTGGCATTCGCGAGAAGATGGCCAAGTACAAATCCGTCACGATGTCCGCGGGTGATGAGTCACTATTGGCCAGTCTCGCGGCACGACCGGAATCACTTCGGACACGTGCGTCGAGTTCCCTTGCGTTCATCAGGTGCAACGTTTGAGTGACGGATGAATCAGGGATGCGTTCGCAGGGTGGATCCTTGTTCTCATCCGGTCTGCCAAACGTATCCAGGAACGTCGAATCGATCCGGTGCGTCCAGACTTGGTTGGCTCGCGATTCGGGGGCCAACGCGGAAAACGATTCGGATGTTTCGGTCACGTCCGCGACCGCTTGGGCCAGCACTTCGGCTCGCAACCGATGGCGGTAGTGACGGGAGTAGTTCAGTCGGTCGGCCGCGTTGGTTTCGTTGGGAACGGAACTGAGCGAGTAAACGTTGGACAGGACGATGGTTTTGATCAGGTCCTTTTGATCAAAACCGGATTGTTGAAAGTGTTCGGCCAAGGCATCGAGCAGCGCTGGGTTGCTGGGCGGATTGGTGCTGCGAAGATCGTCGACCGGATCGACGATGCCTCGACCCATCAACTGTGCCCACACGCGATTGACTTGAACCTGAGCGAAGTAGTCGTTGTCCGGGGACGTCATCCATTCCGCGAGAGCCTCTCGTGGATCCGAGCCCTCGGCCACGTCGGCGGTGCCAAACAGAGGTGAGGGAGGCAGCACTTCGTCGGTCACGGGATGCTTGACGCTGCCCTTGGTGGAAACGTAAACGATCTCTTCACCACCCGAGATCGGTGGCGACAATCCTTTGCCTTTGCGGCCGACTCTGCCGAAGTAGGCGGCGAAGGAATAGAAGTCGTGTTGGCTCCATTTTTCGAATGGATGATGGTGGCACTTGGCACATTCCAAACGAACGCCGAGAAACAGTTGGCTGACCAGCGTGGCGACTTCATCGGGACTGCGTCGATCTCGGAACAGAGTCACGGCGCCGTTGTGCCACGTGCTGCCTTTGGCCGTGATCAGACGTCGTGCAAACTCGTCGTAGGGAACGTTTTCTCGGAACTGCTGACGGATCCAGTTGTCATAGTTCAGGACCGCTTTGATCCCGACACGATAGGGATTGGGACGCAGCAGGTCGGCCCATTGGTTGGCCCAGTGATCGATGTATTCCGGTTGATCGAGAAGTTGGTCGACAAGCTTCTTGCGTTTGTCGGGATCTTGAGACTCAATGAATTCGCGAGCCTCGTCCGCCGTCGGTGCTCGTCCGATCACGTCGGTGTACACACGTCGCAAGAACGTTGATTCGCTGGCCGGATCGGAAACCTGGATCTGAAGTTGATTCAGTTTGTCGTGGACCAAATCATCGATGAAGTTGGCACGCGGTTGTTGGTCGTAGAATCCTTCGGGCAACTCCGTCGTTCGTGGGATGCTGACGTTGGCCACACAAATGTGATTCATGTAGCGGGCCATCACGGCGGTCTCGCCAGGAATCGGTCCGGCAACGAGTTTTCCCGTGGCATCGACCGATGTGATTGCGGTGTCGTTGGAAAGGTAGCCGGTCATCGAGGTGACATCTCGCTGGCTGCCGTCGCTGTAGCGAGCCAAGACAGCAAGCTGAGCTGTTTCGGATGGCTTGAGTAGAAACTCGGTCTCAGCAATTTCGACGGAAGTCAACGTGGGTTCGTCTTCCAGTCGACGCGGTGCTCCTTGGCGAATCCAAGCGGTCAGTGTCTGGTAGGCCGGCGAGCCGACTTCGATTTTTCGCCCGCCACCATGAGGCAATTCTGCCGTCGCTTTTTGAACCAACAAACTGGATTCAGGAGCCCGGATGGTGAGCCGCCGTCCGCGAGCCTGTCGGGCAATCGCGTCATAATCGAAGTTGGAATCAAACCCCAGCAGCGAAAGTTGGAACCCATTCTGTCCGCGTTGTTTGCCGTGGCAGGCACCTGCGTTGCAGCCTTGAGCGGCTAGGATCGGTTGCACGTCCAGTTCAAAACTGACCGGCGTTTCCACGCTGGCGGGCAATTCTGAGCGGTTCGGCAGCGTCGTATTGGACGCAGTCGCTGGCTGGGTCGGATCCGCGAACACTTTGCCGGGGCCGACAGTGCTTTGATAGACAATCCCCAACAACGTCGCGGCGATGGCAACGTGAATGGGCGACAACCTTCGAGAAAGGCGATCTGACATGGCGGGCGGGAGGTGGGTGGGGTCTGGGGAGGGACCCTCAGCATAGCCGATTGCGGAACTCCGTTGGGGACTAATTTTCGCCCGTGCCAGATCGCCTCTCTATTGCTCGCCGCAACCGTTCAACCGAATTCGAACCAGCAGATCGTTCAGAGCCGGGCGGGCGGAGGGGGTTTCCGGCAGTTCTGACTGCACGTGGGCCTCCTCGAGTTGCCTGACCAATCGCTCAAATTCATGCGCGTGGAATTCGAGATCGGCGGCATCGAGCGTCCCTTTTTCGGGCCCGGTTTGCTTGCGAACGATCAATTGGTCGTGATGAATGGCCGCTTCAAACCCGTCGCTGAATTTGACGCGATAGGCGTGCGTGCGATCCACCGGTGACCGCACGACCACGCCGACCGCTCCCGCAGGATGAGCGATTCGATCGTTCGACGTCATGATTTCTTTCTGCGCGACGACCTGGGTACCAGGCGAATGGATCAAAGAAGGGTTGGGTGAATGGGCCATTGGATTTGACTGGCACGATGAAAGGGGGAGGGCTTGATTGTAGAGAGTGGATAGTTTGGAAGGGCCCAAGGTTCGGTGGATGTTCCCTTGGAGATGGGAGGCGAATGCTCTGGGTATCAACGTTTTTGCTTTGCCACGTCCCCTTTACGCGAGAAAAATCTTGCCGAAGGAGCGAGGATTTCGTGGGCTTGGGGCGTGGCTGACGGACGGTTTGAAAGAAAGGGTATTGTCTGAGAGGCACTTGGTTGTATAGTGCAAGTAAGTAGCTGTGGAATGCAGGTAAATGGCTGAGGCGGATCGACCGATTCGCAGATCGGAACGAAACGATTGATCGAGTTTGCGGGAGGACGAACATGGACCATGAGGAACGACCTGGGTTTCTACTCAGTCGATTGGCGTACCTGTTTCGAATTCGAATCACCGACGTTTTGAAAGAGGCGGGGTTGGATTTGTCGGTCGAAGAATCCTCGATCTTGATGGTGCTTCATGAAGCCGGTGAGCCGCTTCGCACGGGAGACTTTGCGAAACTGGTGATGCGTGACATCACCACCGTGACCCGGCAGGTGGATGGCTTGGTCAAAAAACGATTGGTCTCGCGAGAACGTGATCCCAATGATGGTCGAGCGGTTCTGATTTGCCCGACCGCCAAAGGGACGAAGCAAATGGAAAAGTTGATGCCGCTGGCGGAAGCTCTCCGGCAGCGATTGAAATCTGGAATCAGTGTCCAGCAATGGAGCACCACCATCCGGACGATGCAGCGGATGCAAGAGAACTTGATCGAATGAAGTTGCGAGTCGATGAACCCATCACCCCCTTTGGAGAAAAGCCCAATGAATCGAACACGAAACGCACTGTTTGCTGCGAAGTTGTTAGCGGTGGTCTTGCTTGGGGCCGCACCCGTGGTCGCGCAGGAGAACGCAGCGACGGCAAAGCTGAGGCAGCAATCCAAACAGTTTGAAGAAGAGATCGTTCATGTTTCCGACAACGTCTACATCGCGGTGGGATACAGTGTTTCGAACGTCACGATGATCGAGGGCGACGATGGAGTCGTGATCATCGACACAGGCATTTCGCTGGACGATGCCAACCGGATCGTGGCAGAGTTTCGCAAACTCAGTGACAAGCCGGTCAAGGGAATTGTTTTCACGCACTCCCACGGCGATCACACGAACGGAGCGGCAGCGTTCTTTGGGGAAGAGCGACCACAGATCTGGGCTCACAAAAACTTCGGCAGTGAAGCCCAACCGTTGGTTGCCGGTGGCGTGACATTTCAAAGCGTTCGAGGTGCACGTCAGGCTGGTTTCAAGCTGCCACCCGAGCAGCGTATCAACAACGGCGTCGCACCCGTTCGGTATCCCAAACGAGGTGGTCAAGCTTTCGCATCGCGAGCGGAAACCAAGCCGACTCACTTTCTGGAAGAGGACCGTCAAACGATCGAGATTGCAGGTGTCGAACTTGAACTGGTTTCGTCTCCTGGCGAGACCAACGATCAGTTGTTCGTCTGGTATCCCGCTGGAAAGGCGTTGTTTGCCGGCGATAATTTCTACCGATCGTTTCCGAACTTGTATGCCATCCGTGGGACTCCCAATCGCAGCGTGCGTTTGTGGGCGGAGAGTCTTGGCAAGTTAGCGGCCAACGATGCGGATGTGTTGGTTGGTGGTCACACCAAACCGATCCTCGGAGCCAGCAAAGTCAAGCAAGTCTTGGAAGACTACCGCGATGCCGTTCAGTTCATTCACGACAAAACCGTCGAAGGAATGAACCAAGGAATGACGCCAGACGAATTGGTCGGCTATGTCCAGTTGCCGGAAAACCTAGCCAGCAAAGATTACTTGCAGCCCTTCTACGGGCATCCTGAATGGGGCGTCCGCAGTGTCTTCAACGGATACTTTGGCTGGTACGACGGCAACCCATCGAACTTGTTTCGTTTGTCACCGCGAGCGGAAGCGGAGCGAGTTGCCCAATTGGCCGGAGGGCCTGACAAACTGTTCGCTGTCGCGAAGGCTGCGTTGGCTGACGATGACAACCAATGGGCAGCACAGCTTGCCGATCATCTGTTGGCGATCGACGGTGATTCGGCCGATGCGAAAGTGTTGAAAGCCGATGCGTTGAGCAAACTCGCTGGCGGAATGGTCAACGCCACTGCGAGAAACTACTACCTCACCGTTGCTCGCGAACTTCGTGAAGAAGCCGCGGCGAAATAGAGGGTCCAGGTTTTCACGACGCGACGCGGTTTCGGCAACTTCGCAATTGCCGAAGCTGCGTTTCGCTTTGATCCCGCGGTTGATTTGCTATGCTTTCGGCCCTCCAAGACACAAGACAATTCTCGGTCTGGAGGAATTGAGATTTGGGGCAATCAATCGGTCTTCGTGAGGATCGTTCCTCGGCGTCGAGGTTTGATCCGTTTGATTGTCCGACCTGCTTCTACGCTGACCTGTTTTTTACACTGAGAGCCCGCATCTTGTGAGTCCGCCGCCACCGCTTCCCATGTTGATCACCGGCATTGCTGGTGTGCCAGGGTACAACGCGTTGCACTACTTTCGGTCGTTGTACGGTGATCAGGTCATCGGCATTCGTCAGCCATCGATGTGGCCGTTGGTCGGTGAGGGGATTGTCGCTTGCGATGTCGAGGACGCGGATCAAGTCAATGCATTGTGGGCGAAGTACCGGTTTGCAAGCTTGTTGAACTGTGGCGGAAGTTGTCGGTTGAAGTCGTGCGAGCTGGATCCGGAAATGGCTCATCGCGTCAACGTTACCAGCACGGAAAACATGATCCGAGCGGCGGTTTGCTACCACGCGCAGGTCATTCATTTGTCCATCGACTTGGTCTACGCTGGTCGTGAGGACCGGGGGTACCACGAACATGATCCGCCCGACCCAGTCACGGTGTACGGGGCGAAGATGGTCGAGGCGGAACAGGTCGTGCGCCGCTCGAGGCCGGATGCGTGCCTGCTGCGAATTTCGCTGCCGATGGGGATCAGCTTCAGCGGTCACGCTGGAGCCATTGATTGGATCTCATCGCGATTCAAGCAAGGCAAGCCGGCCACGTTGTACATCGACGAAGCCCGCACCCCCACCTACACCGACTGCATGAACCGGTTGTTTGCTCGGCTGTTGGCACGCCCCATCGAGGGGACGTTTCACGCTGGTGGGACGCGGCGGTTGAGCCTGTATCAGATCGCACAAATTGTTAGCGTCGTGGGTGGTTACGATCCCGATTGCCTGCAAGGATGCCCGCGGATGGAAGCTGGGCCGATGCCACCGCGTGCCGGTGACGTGACGATGGATTCGTCCAAGCTAGCGGACGCGATCGGGTGTGAGCCATTCGATCCCTGGCCAGCCGACGATGCACTGGTGCCGACCGATCCAGAATGGCACTACCGGATGGCCAAGCAGTTTGGCGGCAGCGAATCGGCGGTGCATCGACTGCTGTACTGCAACCCAATTCGCCCCGGGATTGTGCCACCTAGCCGAGACGAGCTTTGGGGCGAGCGATTTGGCAAGTGATCTGGTCTGACGGTTGATTGGGCATGGCGGCGCATTGCAGCGTGGAAGCATCCGTTCCTTGGCGAAGCGTTCCCGTTTTTAAGCAGGTCGGCAGGAATGATCGGGCATCACCATGTGAGCCGTTTGGGCGTTAGCCCCGGTTGGACGTGGAAGCAACCACGCTTGCCAAGACATTTCAAATGCCGAAAGACTCCTGCCAACCTGCTTAGTTGAGTTGCTTGGCGAGTGTCTCTTCGATGGCCTGGATGATTTGGGCGTTCTTTTCGGCGTCCAGTGCATCGGCGTGGGGTGGTCCAAACTCTCCGGTGTCGTTGTTGAAGTATTGGCCCGATGCGGTGGCGAATTCGTCGTCCAATGTGGCACGGGTGAGAATCTTCGCTCCGATGTTGATGTCTTGGCCTGGAACACCGAAAGCTTGCTGGACCATTTTGCTGGCGAGCAAGGATCCCGGGTTCACTGCGATGATCGCCGGGCCGTCGGTGCCGAGGGAATCTGCCAGACCGCGGGACCACATGGTGAGCGCAAGTTTGCTTTGCGAATAGGCATCCAGGTCACTCAGCAGGCGCTCACCACGAAACGCGTCCATTGCCACGGGAGATTGAGCGGACGAGGAGAGGTTGATGACTCGGCTGGTTGAATCCATTCGCGGCAACAATCGCTGCGTCAACAGGTACGGTGCGATCGCGTTGACCACGAACCGAACATCGAGGCCCTCCGGCGAGAGCGGATCGGAGGTCGAGAAGACGCCCGCGTTGTTGATCAGCACGTCCAGATGATCGTGCTTGGCGGACACGGCCTCGGCCAGCGATTTCACTTCGTTCATGCGGGACAGGTCGGCCACGTAGCATTCGACCACGGCCTCATTGGAAAGTTCCCGCAAGGAGTGTTCCAATTGCTCGAGTTTCTGGGCATCGCGGCCATGCAGCAAAAGATGGTGGCCGAGGGGGGCCAGCATTTTGGCGGTCGCCAGTCCAATGCCGTCGGTGGCTCCGGTGATCAGAATGCGTTTCATCAGTGACTCATTTCGTGTCGAATTTTGGAAGGGCTTTTTAAGCGATTGGCGGCACCGTTGTTCAACTTCGGTTGGGAGCAATCCTAGGTCCTCGGTGACTTGATTGACACCCATCGCGGTGTTGCGGTTCACGCGAAAAGCCGTTCCAGGTCCGCTGGCGAGTCTTTTCGCGTTGATCTAATTCTCGATGACGACTTTGCCCATGGTTTTGCCGCTCTCGAGCCTCGCGTAGGCTTGGCCAGCTTCTTCCAGCGAAAAGTTGGTTTCATCGAGAACGGGTTTCAGGTCACCGGACTCGGCGATCTCCGTCAGTTTGCGGAGGATTTCGCCATGCTGTTCCCTGTTGTGGTGGTGCAGCATCGGGATCAACATGAAGACGACGTGAAGAGACAAGCCTTTGAAGTGAGCTGGCGTGAGATCCAGTTCGCACATCGAAACGGTCGTCGCAATTTGCCCGTTGAGTGCAGCGGCTTCGAACGAGTTGGTCAGGTTGGCTCCTCCGACGGAATCAAACACCACATCGAATCCGGCTCCATCGGTGTGTTTGGCAACGTATTGCTCGACCGACTCGGTTTTGTAGTTGATGCCCGTCGCACCCAGCTTTTCAATGAGGGCGAGTTGTGGCTCGCCGCCACCCGTGGAGTAAACGTCGGTTCCGAAGTGCTTAGCCAATTGCAACGCGATGTGTCCAACGCCGCCTGAGCCACCGTGCACGAGGACTTTCTGGCCCGCTTGGATGCCGGCCCGCACCAAGCCTTCGTAGGCGGTGATCGCAACGAGTGGCAACGCCGCGGCTTCTTTCATCGACAGGTTCTTGGCCTTGTGCGCGATCAAGTCCGCATCGGCCACGATGTAATCAGCCAAGGTGCCCGGCAGATCTGCCAGCCCGCCGGCGCAGCCATAGACTTCGTCGCCAACGGAATAGTTCTGCACACCTTCGCCAACGGCTTCGACGGTTCCGGCGAAGTCCATGCCGAGAAGGGCAGGGGCGGATGGCGAGAGAGGCAGTTCCTCACCCATTTTGCGAATCATCGTGTCGACCGTGTTCACGCTCGAGGCGGCAATCTTGACCAACACGTGGCCCGGTTTGACGGCAGGTTGATCGACTTCGGATGCTTCGAAGGCTGCGTTTTCACCGTAGTTCTTGATCAGCATGGCTTTCATGATTGGTTTCCTTTGAATTGAAAGTGGCTCGGACGCAATCGCACGATTTCGTTGTTTTCGCGGTCCCGTGACTGTTTGTTTGTCAGTACAGTGTGATAATAGGAGTAGATGCCAAACCGGCAAGAACGCACTTTTGAGACACATAGGCACAAAATGGATACCAATGGAAAAGCTCGGCATTTGAACTACGAGCTGCCGGCGTGTCCCGTCGAAGCGACCTTGGAGCTGATCGGCGGCAAGTGGAAAGGGATCGTGCTTTACTATTTGTTGGTCGATGGACGAGTTCGCTTCAGCGAGCTGAAACGCAAGGTTGGCTGCGTCACACAGAGAATGCTGACCAAGCAACTTCGCGAATTGGAGAGCGCCGGTTTGGTCAATCGAATCGTCTACGCGGAAGTACCACCGCGAGTGGAGTACGAATTGACGGAAGAAGGCGAGTCGCTCAAACCCGTTTTGCTGTTGCTGAAGAAATGGGGCGAAAGTCACGCGTTGCAACTGCTGCAGGAACGCGAAAATCGCAAACCTGTGGAAGCGTCGTGACCGACGTTTTCCTAGAATGCATCTCCATGAGTTTTATCACGGCATGAACTCAGGTTGAATGCGGGCGATGTTCGTATCTCGACGACGCTTTCGGTTGCAACCGTAGTGGATGAGGCAACGAATCCTTCCGCTTTCCTGAACACCGCACTCTTCTCCCGACCATTCCCAGGACAACAGAGATGGATTTAAAATTGAGCGGCAACACCGCTTTGGTCACGGGTGGCGCCAGCGGGATAGGGTTGGCGACCGCGAGGCTGTTTGTGGAAGAAGGTTGTTCGATTCAGCTTTGGGATGTCTCGCCCAAAGTCGAAGATGCGGCCAGCGAGTTGCGAGAGCTGGGCGTGAACGTCAGCACGCAAGTGGTCGATATCGTCGATGAACGACAAGTTGAACAGGCGGTCGGTTGCTGCCTCGATCAGCACGGGCGTCTGGATCATGTGGTGCACTGCGCCGCGATCGGGTCGGGGAAGTTTGGCTTCCCGTTCACCCGTGTCGCCCCGAGTGAATGGAAACGAACTCTGGAGGTCAACGTCATCGGAATGGCCAATGTTGCTGCGGCTTTGGCTCCTCCTATGGTTGCTCAACGATCGGGCACGTTTGTGTTTCTGGCATCCATCGCGGGACAGATGGGATCGCAGACCGATCCGCCCTACAGTGCCAGCAAGGCAGCCAACATCAACTTTGCCCAGTGCATGGCCAAAGACTTGGCACCGCACAATGTTCGGGTGAACACGGTTTGTCCCGGGATGGTGAAGACGGCCCTGAACCGTTCGGTTTGGCAGGCTTGGTATGACGGCGCCCCACCACAAGATCGACTTTCCTACGAAGACTGGACGGATCAAAAGATCAAGGACGTGATCCCGCTCGCCCGTTGGCAAACCAGCGAAGACATCGCCGCGATGATCGTGTTCCTCTCGTCAGAACGAGCCAAAGAAGTGACGGGACAAACCATCAACGTGGATGGCGGTTGCGTGATGCATTGTTAGTCAGGCGGGCAGGAATGATTGTGGACAACCAGGTGACCTGTGGCGAACGCCGAACGGCTCACCTACCCGAAGACTCCTGCATGCTTGCTTCAGCCAAGCAAACCGTGGATGGAGCGTCGTTTTGCACAAAATGGCGGGACCAATCACAATCTTGCCCACGATTCATGTCCAATTCTGTTGCGTTCCGCCATTCCATGGCCGTTCAGTCAACTTGAAACCATTCTCCCACCGAATTCTTTGAGCTGGAAAATGAAAACCCTGCGGCGTCTGATGCCATGCTTCTTGCTTCTGTTGATGGTGTCGGATGCAAAGTTTGCAGGCGGCCAGCAACCACCGATTCGGACGGATCTGTTCATCAGTGGGGTTTACCCGCACCTGACGACGTATGGCATTTACAGCCAGAACGGGGCTCATTTGAAAACAGGCCACAACGAGTGTGGGATCGGCGCGATCGTGCCGTGGGCCGGCAAGCTTTGGATGGTCAACTATGCACCGCATATGCCGGGCGGCAGCGAGCATAAACTGTTCTCCGTCGATCCCGATTTGACGAAGCCTTTGAATGTGCATCCTGAAAGCGTTGGCGGGACACCTGCGGGACGGATGATCCATGAAGAGTCACGGCAGTTGCTGATTGGTCATCACTTGATCGATGCCAAAGGCAACGTGCGAACGATCTCGCCGAGCGACATGCCAATGCGAGTGACGGCGATCACACGGCATCTGAAAGACCCGGAGAACATGGTGTACTACATCGACATGGAAGGCGCGATTTGGGAAGCCAACGTGCACTCCTTGGAGGTCCAACGCTTGTTCAAAAAGCCGGTTCCGGGTTGGCACGGGAAGGGTGGCTACACCTCGCAAGGACGTTTGGTGATTTCCAACAACGGGGAATTGCATGTGGGAAGTTACAAGGATGTCTTGGTGGGTGGCGAAGCCAAGACGGAGGAAGAACGCGGCGTGCTGGCGGAGTGGGATGGTGAGACGTGGAAGATCGTCGAGCGTCGGCAGTACACGGAAGTCACCGGCCCCAATGGGATCACCGGAGGCAGCGACGGGGACGATCCGATTTGGGCGATGGGTTGGGATCGACGAACCGTTCGGCTGAAGGTGTTGGAAGACGGCAAGTGGCACACCTATTTGCTACCCAAGGCAGCTTATTGCAACGACGCCAGTCATGGTTGGTACACCGAATGGCCGCGAATTCGTGAGATCACGGATGGACGCTGGATGATGGACATGCATGGGATGTTCTTTGATTTTCCCAAGACGTTTTCAGTGAAGCAGTCCAAGGGAATTCGGCCGATTGGCAGTCACCTCCGCTACGTTCCGGACTTCTGTGCCTGGAACGGTCAATTGGTGCTGGCAACGGATGAGACCAGCATCCAAGGCAATCCTTTGGCGGGCCAACCGCAGAGCAATTTGTGGTTTGGTGACTACCAAGACTTGCAGACTTGGGGTCCTGCGTCAGCTTATGGTGGGCCGTGGATTGATGATGAAGTGAAGGCCAACGAATGGTCCGATCCGTTTCTCGTCGATGGTTTCCAATCGCGAACCTTGTACTTGGCGGTTGGCCAATTGAAATCGAAGCCAGTGGTCACGTTGCGAGCGACTGACCAACAAGAAATCACATCGATGCCGGAGGAATTGAGTGCGCTTCCGACCGTGACGGTACGACGTGGCAACTGGACTCGACCGGCACCGGGCTACGCCTTCCAGGTCGATCAGCCTGTCACGGTTTACTTGGCCGTGGATCATCGAGGCGACCCGCCCATGTCGTCGGACTGGCAGTTGACGCAGATGGAAGTTCGGTGGGGCAATGGACACCACGATCGAGTTTACAAGCGTTCCTTCCCGGCAGGGGAAATCTCGATTCCAGCCAATGAAACCGAGCACACGCCTGGATCATTTGGGATGCCGCACACCGCGTTCGTTGCTGGCAACGCAGCCGTGAAGATGATTCGTGGTGAGGGAGCGACGCTGAATCAATCGCAGGCTTCGCAGCAATCCAAAAACATCGTGGTGCCTGCGGATGCTTCCGTTCAGTTCACGATGCAACTTGATCCAAATGGAACGAACGAGTGGATTGACTTTCGTCAGTTTTCGGTGGCTGGTGAGAACTCGGTTGTCGAGATGCTTCCCGAACAGATGGACGCCGTTTGGGTACGGTTCAAAACGGATCGCGATTGCATGGCGACGGCGTTCTTGCATCAAACATCCGCTTATTCAAATCAGAAGCGTCACGAGGAGCTGTTCGCTGGCTTGGCTGAGGTGGATGATTCACAAGCCATCAATGCATTGGTCTATCCCGCTAAACACAGTCGTGACTTGCGACTGCTGACGGATGATGGAAAGGCATTTGAATTCACAAAGAGCGACTTTCAGTTTGTGGCGGACGAATTGGATCCGGAGTTGGCGGAGAAGCTGCAAGTGGAACCGGAGTTCACGGTGGATGACGCCTCCGTCATTGTTCGGTATCAGGGGAAACGTTATCGACTGCCCAAGGGTGATGCGATCTATGACAAACCCTTTGAGTCGGGTTGGCCTCGAGCGTTGCGAGAAGTGGAATCGGAACGCACCATCGCGAATATTCATGGGACGTTTTATGAGGTCCCGTTGGTGATCAATGGAGCCCCGCCGGCTTGGAATTTGATTCGTCCGATCGCCAGCCATCGCAAACAGATCACCGATTTTTGTTCTTGGAACGGCTTGTTGGTTTTGGCGGGTGTGAAATCCGACGCGAAAGAGGACGGGCATGTCTTTCGTGATGCGGAGTCCGGGATGGGGCTGTGGTTCGGCGGCGTGGATGATTTGTGGAAGTTTGGGAAACCGGTGGGGCATGGCGGACCGTGGAAGGACTCGCCCGTTCAGGATGGGAAACCTTCGGACGCCTACTTGATGCGAGGTTATGACCAAAAGTCGGTGACGTTGTCGCACGAGCATTCGCAACCGGTTGGTTTCACCTTGGAAGTCGACTTCGATGGAGAAGGACGCTGGGTTCCCGCCAAGCACCTGGTGGTTCCGAGTGGATCGCCGGTCCGGTACAAGTTTCCCGAGGGCTTTTCAGCGTGCTGGGTGCGGGCGATCAGCGATGCTGACACAACCGCAACCGTGCAGTTGGATTACCAATGATCCGATGGCGTCTTGTTTGACGAGGGTGTTTGATGGCGGGGAATGGAATGGCGAACGAGGCGTTGGATCGAGATGGATTCTGTGTGCTTCGTGGGGCGGTGACGTCTTCCGTGGTCGAGCATCTGTTGCAGGTGTGCACGCAAACTTTGGTCGCGGAATCCGAGTCCGTGCGGGCTCGGTCGAGTCGCGGGCATGTCTACGCCGCACGCAATTTGATCGCCAGCATCCCGGAGGTGACCACCGTTTGGCAGTCGGATCCGTTGCTGTCTTTCTTGCGAGCTGAGTTGGGTGACGGTCTGGGATTGGTGCGAGCGTTGTTCTTTGACAAGCCGCCGGATCGAACGTGGGCGTTGCCATGGCACAAGGACACTTCCATCGCCGTGCGTGACAACTCGGTGGAGTCGGCATGTTTTTCTCGGCCGACGAGGAAGGCTGGCGTGCCGCACTTGATTGCAAGCGACGATGTCTTGCAGCGAATGCTGACGCTTCGCATTCACCTGGACGAAGTCACCTCAGAGAACGGGCCATTGCAAGTCATCCCCGGTTCGCATCACTCGAGCGATTGTGAAGGAGACGGTGTGGAGTCGGCGGTTCCCGTCTATGCCGCGGGTGGTGACGTGTTGGCGATGCGTCCGTTGATCAGTCACAGCAGCGGATCATCCCAGCCCGGCACGCGTCGTCACCGCCGAATCTTGCATCTGGAATTCGCGAATTCGACGACGCTACCCGATGGAGTTCAGTGGCATGACTTTGTCACGCCGGGTGTTTGAGTCGCGGTGGATGGCGTGACGTTCACTTGGACTTCGAGCTGGGGTGATCGTCAAAGTAGAAGTCGTACCAGTCTCGCTCTCGCATTTTCTTGCCTTGGGGCAAGCCGGGCGGATCCAATTCCAAGGTCCAGGTTCGCAAGGAGGCGTGCAATTTGTTCCCAAGTTCTGGGTAGCTTGCGATCAGGTTGCGATGCTCGTGTTGGTCACTTTCCAAGTCGAAGAGGTAACGTCGGCCGTCGCCAACGAAGATGTACTTCCATTTGCCTTGCCGGACCGCGGCTTGGTCCCAGAAGCGAAAGTACAACGTGCGTGTGGAGGGGATTTGGATGTCGTTCAATCGCGGGATCAGGTTGATGCCATCGAAGGGTTCGCTTTTTGGATCGAGTTTTCCACCGGCGAGCTGCAAGACGCTGGGGGCGATGTCGAGGGTGCTGATGGGCCAGTTGTAAGTGATGGCGCTGGGCAGTTGGCTGGGTAGACTCCAGATCATTGGGACGCGAATGCCGCCTTCGGAAAGCATCCCTTTTTCGCCGACCCAAGGGTCATTGAGGGATCCGTCCCAACCGCCTGCGTCGCCATCGATCGGGGCGTCGACCTTGGTCATCTTCAGTGGTGCGCCGTTGTCGCTGGTCATGACCACCAAGGTGTTGTCCAGCAAACCGTGGGTCTTCAATTGGTCAACGATCCGTCCGACGCCGTCGTCGATCGCGGCGAGCATCGCGAGTGCATATCGCCGTCGCTTGGGCATCGATTTTGGGAACCGATCGAGGTACTCCTCCGTGGCCTCGAGAGGCGTGTGTGGTCCGTAGTAGTTCAACTGCAAGTAAAACGGTTGGTCATGATTGCGGTCGATGAAGCTGACGGCGGCATCGGTTTGCACATCGATGCGAAATCGTTCGTCGTGAAGTTGCTTCATCTTTGGAAGCAGATCATCTGAGGCGAGGTCAAAGTTGGTGCGATAGTTCGTCATTGCTCCCCAGTAGTATTCGTCGAAACCTTGTTGAGCGGGAGAATACGGTTGGATCTTTGGCCATGGGATTCGGACTTGTCGTCGTGGTTTGTTCGCCATCGCCGGTAGTTCGCGGCGGATCCAGTCGGCGCAGGTGACGTTGGGTTCCAAGTGCCATTTGCCGACCATTCCAGTGCGGTAACCAAGTGGTTGCAAGTGCTCGGCAATGGTCACGGCTTCGGTTGGCAACGGCATGTCTGGGATCGTGTCGATGCCGAGACGTTGTTGGTAACGCCCGGTGATCAGCCCGGCACGCGATGGGCTGCACTGTGGCGAGGTCACGTAAGCATTCGTGCAGCGAACCCCGCGAGCGGCCAGGGCATCGATGTGCGGCGTTTGGATGTCGTCGACGACGTCTTGGCAACTCAGGTCGGCCCAGCCCTGGTCATCGGTGAGGATGATGACGACGTTGGGTTTGGTGGCGGGAATGACGGCTTGGGCGGTGCGGTCACCGACACGGAAGTAGCCCAGAGGTTTGCCGGTGGCAGGTTCTCGGACCATCCACACCGCGCCGGGGCGAGTGGATTGGGTTTGGGTTTCGCCCGGGCGGATGGTGCCGTAGGGTTTGGGGTTCGCTTCTTCATCCATCCAGCAGAGTTCGACCGGGTCACGTTGCTGGTTGAGGAAGTGCACAGGGAACTTGTTCCCGGCGGGTTTGGATGCCGGAGCGGCATCGTCATCGATCGGATGGAAAGAAAGTTTCGCGAGTGACTTCACCGATGGTTCGATCCGTTTTGCAAACTTGGTGGGTGCGATGGATCGAAAGTGGGTGAGTTGTGAGAGGGCAGTGGGCTTGCTCGCGAGATTCTCCCATTCGTAGGGATCGGATTGGATGTCATACAGTTCTTCGCTGCCGTCGGGGTAATGAACGTAACGATGAGTCCGTCCGCTGATCGCGTAAGCTCCGGGTTGGGAGAGATACGTGACGGAATCACGCGTCCAGTCCTTTGAGTCCGGATCGTGAAGCAACGGCAGTAGACTTGGTCCGTCGTTTTGCGGCCGCGAAGGCAGTTCACACAAATCGAGGAGCGTCGGGAACAGACTGAGTGTGTTCACGGGGGCATCGCAGACGACGCCGGAGGGTGTGCCTTCGGGCAGCGATGGGCTGAGCGATTTAGGCACGCGAACCATCAAGGGCACGCGGGTCACCGCTCGCCATGGGGTGTACTTTTGCCAGTGTTCTTTTTCGCCCAGTTGCCACCCGTGGTCCGACCAGAGAACCACGATTGTGTTGTCCGCGTTGGGGCCGGATTCCAAGGCGTCCAGGACGCGGCCCAGCATGGCATCGGCAAAGTGAATCGACGCGAGGTAGCCTTGGATGCCTTGCTTCCATTGGTCTTGTTCTTGAATGTGAGCGAAGTAGCGATTGCGAGCGGCGCGTTGGCCGGCGGCGGGCACGTCGTCCAAATCATTCTCAAGGTATCCCGGTGGAAGCTGGATGCTCTCGAGCGGAAATGGCTCGAAGTATTTCTTGGGAACAAACCAGGGTTCGTGCGGTCGGTAGATTCCACAACCAAGGAAGAACGGTTGGTCATGTTCGGCGAGAAGTTTGTCGCCAATCCACTGGCTGACCGCCCAGTCGCCACCGAATTCTTCATCCGTCACGTCGAGCGCGGCCCAGTCGGTTTCAACGTATTGCCACGGACCGCCTCGTTTCAAACTGACGGGACGTTGGGTGGGGTAGAACGTTTGTGGCAAGGGATTTTCCGATTCGGCTTTGGGAAAGTACTCGTCCCAAGAATCGGCGTCGATGAAGTAGTGAAGCAGTTTGCCAGAACCCGAGGCGTGATAGCCATGATTGCGGAAGTACTGTGGCAAGATGACTTCGTCCGGCATGATCTCTCGCATCTGTTGGCGATTGTCATACAACCCGGTTTGATTGGGAGCTCGGCCCGTGAAGACGGCCGAGCGACAGGGGTTGCAAGCCGGTGCCGGGCAATGAGCGTTGGAAAACAGCACGCCGCTGGCCGCCAGTCGATCCAAGTTGGGCGTGATGGTTTGTGGGTGTCCTCCCAAGCAACCAATCCAATCGTTCAGATCGTCCATCGCGATGAACAGAACGTTCGGTTTTGTAGGCGATTGGGGGGACTCTGCGAAAGCATGCGGAATGGCGAGCAGCATCCAAAGCAGCAAGGTCGACAGTGGTCGATACATCATCGCGGAATTTTCTAGGTGCGAGTGAGAATGGGCAGCGTGAAAAAAAGTCCCGATTCGTTCCTCTGATTGGAACGCTATCCCGGAGGACGTCGATTGAATGAGTGACTCATTGGAGCGTGCTAGCCTCCATCGGGCGAAGGAAGGAGGCTTTGCGACGCACATCTGGCAATGACTTGCCTGAAGGGGGCGCTCATCTGCCGGAGCAGTGCCAAAGCGGCTCGATCCGGCCTGCCTGTTGAGCGTCGATGATACAATGCGCTTGGCAGCGATGTTTCACCGCAACGCCTGATAGGACGCAAACGCCCGCTAGCGGTGGATTATGCTGCGTTGGGGTGAAGTTTCGTCCCAGGAAGAATCGCTGGGTGACGTCGCTTTCGTTTTGACACCAGCACGAATGAACTTTGATTGCTCCAATGGTATAGGCAAGTGATGAGACGTGATTTTCTAGTCGGTGTGATTTTCGCCGCAGCAACAGTTGGTTGGAGTGGTTTCCAGGGCGGGACGCTGTCGGCGCAAGAGCCCACAGAAACGGCCTCGACAACCGAGGCGAATTCAAAAATTCAGATTGAACCGGGCGAGCAAACCGAGAACTTCTTTGCGATCCCGAAACCTGCGGAGGGGCGACCGGATCGGCTGCCGTACCTGCTGTACACGCCCGAGGACTACGATCCCGGTCAGCGCGTGCCGTTGTTGTTGTTCTTGCACGGGTTGGGCGAGAGCGGCGACGGGAACTTTCAGCAGATCGCAGTGCATGGGCCACCCAAGCGAGTCGGGAAGGAAGGCAAGGAGTTGCCCTTTGTGATCGTTTCACCGCAGAGTCCGATGCCGGGAAGAGATCGCAAAGAGGTCGTTGAGTCATGGAAAGCGGATGAGTTGATGGCGTTGTTGGATCATGTCGAAGGCCAACTCTCGATTGATACGCGGCGCGTTTACGTGACCGGTTTGAGCATGGGCGGATTTGGAACCTGGCGATTGACGGCGACTCATCCCGAACGCTTTGCAGCGGCGATTCCGATTTGTGGTGGTGGCAAAACGGAGTGGGCAGACGAACTTGCCAAGACTCCAATTTGGGTCTTTCATGGTGGCCAGGACTCTGTCGTGGCACTCAGCGGGAGCGAAGAGATGGTCACCGCGATCCAGCGAGCTGGCGGGGACGTGAAGCTGACGATCTACCCCGATGCGGGGCATGACAGTTGGACGGCAACGTATGCGAACCCCGAGGTCTACGCTTGGTTGCTGCGGCATCAGTTGGAGCAATCGAACTGAGCGTTTCGTAGTTGCTCAACGGTTTTTTTGTTGAAGTGCTGTTCGGAAACAATCTTGACAGTCCAGCGTTAGCCCCGGTTCTGTGACGGCGAAGCCGAGGCCAACGCCGAAGCGGCTCACTCAATCAACATCCCGCGAGCCCTCCGGTCACGCAGCGTATGGCTGGCACTGTATTGCGAAGTCGAGTTCCATCCCCCACCTGTTCCAGAGAGTCCCGTGAAAAGATTTGTCTTCCTATTGGCGTTGTGTTTCTATGCAACGGCGACGTTGGCTGATCGCCCGAACGTGTTGCTTTTTTACATTGATGATCTGCGTCCGCAGACAAGTGACTACGGGCATTCGTCGATGCAAACTCCGAACTTTGATGCGTTGGCGGCGGCTGGTGTTCGGTTTGAAAACGCATACTGTCAGGTGCCGACGTGTGGTGCTTCGCGGGCCAGTTTGTTCACGGCCTTGTATCCCACGGTGGAGCGGTTCCCTAACTTCTTCACTTGGGCGGAACGCGATGCAGCGGATGTGAAAACGTTGCCGCAGCGATTCAAGGAAGCCGGCTACACGACGATCAGCAACGGCAAGGTCTTTCATCATAAGAAGGACACGGACGATCGGTCGTGGAGCGAGCCTGCTTGGCGGCCCAAGACGAGCGGTCGCACGTTCTACAATGACGCCACCAAGGAATGGAAGAAGAAACGTGAGCAGACGATCAAAGGCAAGAACGCCCAGGAACGCAAAGAAAAGGTGCCGATGTGGGAGGCCGGCGAAGTCGATGTGATGGACACGCACGACGGAACGATCGCCGCAAGAACAATGGCGGATTTGGAACGTCTTTCGAAGCAGGACCAGCCGTTTTTCTTGGCATGCGGCTTGGCGAAACCGCACATGCCGTTTTACTCGCCGAAGGAAACCTACGACCGGTACCCGTTGGCGGAGGTGAGGCTGGCTGAAAACCGGCGATTGCCACAGCCCATGCCGGACGAGTTTCGTTTGGTGCGGGAGCAGTTTGCATACGTCCCGATGACGTTGGATCTGTCACGCAGGGTGGAATACAACAGCGACGAGTACCATCAACGGATGCGTCAGGGGTACTACGCTTCGGTGACGCAAGCGGATGATTTGATGGGACGCGTGTTTGCGAAAATGCGAGAGCTCAATTTGGATCAAAACACCCTCGTGGTTGTCTTGGGGGATCATGGTTGGTTGCTCGGTGAGCACAATTCGTGGGCCAAGAACCAACTGCTGCACGATGCGCTTCGCACCGCGATGTGGATGAAGGGGCCAGGGATCGCAAAGGACGCGGTGATTCCTTCTCACGTTGAGTTTGTCGACGTGCATCCGACGTTGTGTGAGCTGGCGGGCATTGAAATCAAAGACGCAATTCACGGAAAAAGTTTTGCTTCTTTGTTGTCAAACCCAACCCAGGTTCATCGTGAAGACGCGTACACGCGGTTTGGTCCGGGGGATGCCTTGACCACGGAGGATCACTTCTTTGTGCGATGGCGAGCCGATGGGGCGAGTGATAGGGCAGGCGTTGAGCATGAATTGCTGGTTGATCGGAAAGCGGATCCGCTGCATCAGCACAACGTCAGTGGCCAGCCTCAGTACGAAGCGATTCAGAACCAGTTGCGGGAAAAGTTGATGGCCCGGATTGAGTTGGCAGAATCAGCGATGCCATAGACAACGCTGCCATCGGCTCGGAGGCTCGATTCCGGTGGCGGAGAGGCTCTCGCAAGGATTCGCGTTTGATGGTGAAATCAGTGTTTTGGTATAGTCCCGTGAGCATTCATGGCGGATTATCGACGCTGGTCTCATTCTTTTCAACGCAATCCAGACGAAGCCACCCATGACAAACCGGCCTTCACGAAGCAACTCGGTTCAGGACGCCTGTTTGCTGATTCTCACCGCGATCGCCTTGACGGCGGCGGTGTACTGGCTGCGCTCGGTGTTGGTTCCATTTGTGGTGGCGTTGTTCATTGTCAGCGGAATCACGCCGATTTTGGATTTCCTGCAAGCGCGATTGAATGTCAATCGTGTGGTCGCGGCAGGCGTCACGTTTGTGTTGGCAATCGGTGGCACGTGTTTGGTTGGAATGAGCATTTGGTTGTCGATCGCCCAAATGTCGGAAGAGGGCAAGTTGTACCGGATGCGGGTGTCGGAGATCGTTTCGAACGCGGAAGGCTGGCTGCACGACAACGTTGCTGAGCGATTTGATTCCAAGGAAGTGACGGAGCGATCCGAAGCCGCGGTCGCCGATTTGGTGGAGGGAGTCGAGGCACCAGTTGTCTCCACGAACCAGGCGGAACCCGATGAGTTGCTCGCCAACGCAGCGGCGGATTTGCGGGCTCAACTCGAGGAGTTTTTGCGAAACGGTGTCGCGTCTTTGTCGAGCGAACTGTTTCAGTTGGGATCGACCAGCATCGTGATTTTGATCTACGTGTTCTTCCTGCTGCTGGGCAACTTGAGCGGCTACGGCGAAAACACGTTGGCGTATCAAGTCAATCGGCAGGTTCGCTCGTATCTGTTTGTGAAGACGATGATCTCTTTGGCAACCGGCATCGTCTTTGGGATGGCGCTGTGGTTGTTTGGGGTGCCGATGGCGCTCACGTTCGGACTGCTGGCTTTCTTGCTCAACTACATTCCCAACATCGGTCCGATCTTGGCCAGCATTCTGCCACTGCCGTTCATTTTGCTGCATCCCGACGGCAGTCTGACTTGGATGATTACCGCGATTGCGGTGACCTGCTCGATTCAGGTTGCCAGCGGCAATTTGCTGGAGCCGAAGTTGATGGGGAACTCGGCGGATCTGCACCCGGTGGTGATTCTGTTGGCATTGATGTTTTGGGGAACGCTTTGGGGCATCACCGGGATGTTCTTGGCGACGCCGATCACAGCAGCGATCAAGATTGCCTTGGACCGGATGGATGTCACGCGTCCGGTGGCGCAAGTGATGGCGGGACGCTTGGGACCGCGTTCCAACGACCCGATCGTGGCGAACTGAAGACACCGTGGACGGTGCCATTCAAGTCGGATTGTCGGGCCGTGAGATCAGCTGTCGGACTTGCCAGCCATGCGTTCGGAGAGTGTTCGGAAGACGACGAAGAACGTGGGGACGAGCAACAGTGCAAAAATGGTGGCGGCGATCATGCCTCCCACCACGGCGGTGCCGACGGCTTGTCGGCTGGCGGCGCCTGCACCGGAGGCGACCAGCAACGGCAGGAAGCCCAGAATCGAGGAGAACGCTGTCATCAAGATGGCTCGGAACCGGAGTTTGGCAGCTTCTGTCGCGGCTTCTCGAGGCGATCGACCCGCGGAACGCAGTTCGCTGGCAAACTCCACGATCAGGATCGCGTTTTTGCTGGCCAACGCGACCAACAGCACGATACCGATTTGCGTGTACGTGTTGTTATCGCTTCCTCGCAGCATCAATGACAGGGCGACACCGAGTGCGGCGAGCGGCACCACGGCAATCACGGCCGCGGGGCTGGTCCAACTTTCGTACTGAGCGGCAAGGACCAAGAACACAAACAGAATGGCCAATCCAAAGATCAGGTACTGGCCACCGGAGGCCTGTTTCTCTTGGAATGACATCCCGGTCCATTCATATGAGAAGGACGCGGGCAGCGATTGGTCAGCGGTCTGTTCCATCAGTACCAGAGCCGAGCCTGAGCTGACGCCTGGGGCGGCGGACCCGTTGATCGCGGCGCTGGGATACATGTTGTAGCGTCGCACAACATCGGGACCAAAGTCATCGCGGACGGTCACGATGGAGCCCAGCGGCACCATGTTGCCGTTGCTGTCTCGAACATCCAGTTGCGTGATATCGGATGCCGTTCGGCGGAACGGAGCCTCGGCCTGCGCGCGAACTTGGTAGGAACGGTTGTTGAGCGTGAAGTCGTTGATGTAGGCCGATCCGAGGGAGGTCTGCAAGGTCGAGAAAACGCTGCTCAATGGGATGTTCTTCGTCTTCGCTTTTTCGCGATCCACATCCACATAGAGTTGGGGAACGGTGGCTCGGAAGGAAGTGTTCAGGGCTGCCAAGCTGGACTGGGTGGAGGCGTTGGCAACCAGTTCTTCGGTTGCATTTTGCAGTGGCAGGTAGCCGTTGCTGCCTCGGTCTTGGACTTCCATTTGAAATCCGCCGGCAGTTCCTAAACCGTCGATGGGTGGAGGAGCAAACGTGAACAACATGGCCCGTTGTTCGCTCGCAAATTTTCGTTGCAGGTATTGTTGAATCGCAGCGACACTCTCGGTGGTTGCATCGCGATCATCCCAGGGTTTCAGGACCAGCACCGAGAACCCGACGTTGGGCCCACCGCTGCCGCCCAGCAAGGAATATCCCGTCACGGACAACCAGCCTTGGACCCCTGGGGTTTGCGAGTAGACCTCATCCAAGTGTCGGATCACTGCATCGGTGCGTTCTTTGCTGGCCGCATCAGGCAGTTGGACGTTGACGAACAGCACGCCTTGGTCTTCGTCCGGGACGAAACCGGTTGGCAATTGGGTGAGCATCCAGCCGGTTGCCATCACCAAGGCGATGGAAGCCACGGAGACGATCAATGTCAGTCGCACCAAACGTGCGACCGTCGCACCATAGATGGCGGTGGTTCGGTCAAAGATTTGGTTGAACCAACGAAAGCCAATGAATCGCGTTTCCGTGGCGGGGCGCAGGAAGATTCCGCAGAGGGCAGGGCTGAGTGTCAACGCGTTGATCGTGCTGATGACGACGGCCGCGGAGATGGTCAGAGCGAATTGCCGAAACAGCTCGCCGGTGATGCCGGGCATGAACGCACAGGGCACAAACACGGCCAGCAGCACCAAGGTGGTGGCGATTACCGGGCCGGTGATTTCGGACATGGCTTTGACGGCCGCGTCGCGGCTGGACAAACCATTGGCGATGTGTCGAGAAACATTTTCGACGACCACGATCGCATCATCCACCACGATCCCAATGGCCAACACGATGCCGAACAACGACAGCATGTTCAGTGAGAATCCAATGCCTGCCATGATGGCGAAGGTGCCGATCAGCGACACGGGGATCGCTGCGACGGGAACAATCGTGGCACGCCAGTCTTGCAGGAAGATGAAGATGACAAGCACAACCAGTGCGATCGCCGTTGCCAGCGTTTTGTAGACCTCGCTGATGGAGGCGTTGACGAATTCGGTCGCGTCGTAGGCGATTTGATACGCGACGTCGTCGGGCCAGTTGGATGCCGATGAAAGCTCTTCCATTTTGACATGGATCGCTTTTGCGGTTTCCAAGGCGTTGGCACCGGGAAGTTGGTAGATCGCGATCGTGGCGGCAGCGTCGCCGGAAAAGGAACTGGAGTACGTGTAGGCTTCGGAACCGAGTTCGACGCGAGCAAGATCGCCCAATCGCAGGACTTCTCCATTGTCGCCGGTGCGGACGATGATGTTTTGGAATTGTTCGACGCTGGAAAAGCGACCTTGCGTGTTGACGGAAAACTGAAACGAGGTGCCGGATTGAGCGGGGGGAGCGCCGATTTGTCCCGCCGCGACTTGAACGTTTTGTTCCGAGATGGCCGCGACAACATCTTCGGTGGTGAGTCCACGTTGTTTCAGCAAGCGTGGGTCCAACCAGACCCGCATGCTGTAGTCGCCATCGCCAAAGGATTGGACATCGCCCACCCCTTTGATGCGGCTGATCTCGTCTCGAATGTCGAGCGAAAAGTTGCTCAGAAACAATCCATCATGGCTGCCTTCGGGGGACGTCAACGCGATGAACTGAAGGGTTTGCGTGGAACGTTTCTTTGTCGTGATGCCTTGTTGCCGGACCTCCTGTGGCAGGCTGGCCTCGGCACTGCCGACCAGGTTTTGAACCAGCACCGAGGCAATGTCCAAATCCATGCCCAGCTCGAACGTGACCGTGAGCGTGTAGAGGCCTTCGTTGGTGCTGGTAGAAGACATGTAGATCATGCCTTCGACGCCGTTGACCGCTTGCTCGATGGGAGCAGCCACGGTTTCGGCGACGGTTCGAGCGTTCGCACCGGGATAGACGGCGGTGACCTGGACCGTGGGCGGCGTGATCGGCGGGAACTTTTCAATCGGCAGGCCGAAGAACGAAACCGCGCCGGCGATCACGATCACGATGGAGATCACCGTGGCAAAGATCGGACGGTAGATGAAGAACTTTGACATGGATCAGTCCGCAGTGGATGAATCGGAGACGGGTTCATCGTCGGTCGGATTGACCGTGTGTGTCGGTTCAGCAGCGGCTCCCGAGGTGGGGGCTCCCGAGGTAGCGGCTCCCGAGGTAGCGGCTCCGGCGTTGGAATCGATCGCGGCTTGCAGCATGGGGCTGCCTTGGGTCGACAGTTCCGTTGGCTTGGGAGAGACCGTGCTTCCCGGTCGGGCTCGCTGCAGACCTTCCAGCACAAAGGTGTCGTCGGCGGACAGTCCCTCTTTGACCAACGCCCATCCATCGAGTGTTTGGCCGACGGTGATCTCGCGTTGCTCAATTTGGTTTTCGGAGCCCACCAGCATCACGTACGATCCCGTTTGATTTCGAACGATGGCACGTTCAGGGATCAGAATGGCGTTTTCAATTTCGCGAACCGGCAACCGGATGATCACGAACATCCCCGGCAGCAACTTGCCGTCTTGGTTGTCGAAGTCAGCACGCAGTCCGAACGTTCCCGTTTTTTGGTCGATGCCACGTTGGTCGACGTAGTCCAGTTTTCCAGACAGCCATTGCCCGGAGTCCCCGTCGCGTTGCAGGTAGACCGGGATCTTCGACCAATCTTCGGGTGAGTCGGCAGGTTCTTCGGTTTCTGGTCGAGCTTCGACCAGTTCCAGCAGTTTGCGATCACTGATGCTGAAGTTGGCAAAAATCTTTCGTTGGTCCACGATCGTTGCCAGGGTGCTACCGACTTGGACGAGGTTGCCGAGTTTGACTTGTGTTTTGGAGACACGGCCTTCGATCGGGGCACGGACCACGGTGTATTTCAAATCCAATTCCGCTTGAGCCAGTTGGGCTTGGGCCTGCAGCAGTTTGGCTTTGTCTGCCTCGATGTTGGCTTCGGCTGCTTTCGCTTGAGCCATGGCCGAGTCTCGAGCTGCCACTGCGGCATCGAAGGTCGCTTGCGATCCCGCGTTGGACGCTTTCAAACGTTGTTCGCGTTTGAGATCGTTTTCAGCTTTTTGAACGGAGGCGAGTGCGGATGCCAGCGCGGCTTCGCTGACTTGGATGGAAGCCTTGGCGGCTTCCACCGAAGCGGCGGCGGCATTGCGATTGGCTTGATAGGTATCTGGTTCGATTCGGTAGAGCTCCTGGTCCTCATTGACAAATTGTCCGGGCTCAAAGGACAGCTCTTCGACGAATCCGCCGACGCGGGCCCGCACATCCGCCTGCTCCACCGCTTCGGTTTCACCATTTTCTTCGATGAAAATGGTGAGGCTTTGTTGAACGGGGTTTGCCGTTGTCACGTCGGGAGGCGGCGGGGCTTGGTACTCGTTGACGGCGGGGGTGCAGCCGATCAAGGACAGCCAGCACAGCGGGGCCAACAGCAGGGACGCCAGCGAGCGAAGGCCATTTGCCTGACGAGCAGCCATGCTGACCCGAGCAAGCATCCGGAGGGCTGGTGAAGGATGGATTTTGTTCATGCGTCAAAAGGGGACTGCGTGATGAACCATTGCAAAGAAAGGGAGCGGCAGGAGCCGTGACCCTTCGTATTGGGAAGTGGGGAAACCTCACGAAACGATGTGAAATCGGCTGGGTGGCGGGATCCCCGTAGCATCCTACACGACGGGGAATGAACGTCCTACGCGAGAAAGTCTCCGCTGGAGAGTTCTCACACTACAATTTGAGACCCACTTTCCTCGTTCCACGATCCGTCTGCATGATTCCTACGCTCCAACCTGAAACGCATCGCTGGCGGGGACGACCTCGTCACGGGGAGTTGTTGCTCGCTCTCGTTTCCCTGATTTTCATTCAATCGTGTTTGTCGTCCGAGAACATGATTCATCGAGTGGCTCTCAACGCACTGTTCTTTCTGGTGGTTCTTTCCGCGATTCGTTCGCTGACCGGATCGGCGTCCCGAATGTGGTGCACGTTGCTGGCTGGGGGTGTGGCCTACGCGACCTCTTGGGCCAACGAGATCACGGGGGCGATGTGGTTGGCGATCGTCAGTGATTCGTGCTTCGCCTTGGTTTTTCTGATCCTGATCTACGCTGTTGGAGAACACGTGTTTGGTGAAGGGCCGATCGATGCCAATCGAATCATTGGCGCAGTTTCGATCTACTTCTTGCTCGGGTTGCTTTGGGCTTTTCTTTACACGTTGGCCGAACTCGTTCAACCCGGCGCGTTTTTGTTCCCGGTTGTGAACACGGGATCTGTTCAGAACACTCGGTTGATCAGCGAGTTCATTTACTTCAGCAACGTGACGCTGACAACGCTTGGCTACGGTGATGTGGTGCCGTTGTCCCGTCCTGCGAAAATGCTATCGGTGCTGCAAGCCATGGTGGGGCAGCTCTACGTGGCGATCGTGATTGCACGGATGGTTGGCCTTCAGGTGTCACAAAGGTCGGCCGAAAAAACTGCCTGAGGTGAAGGTTGGTTGCTTCGCGCGCATTGGCTGATCGCTCAAGCTGCGAAACGTATTCAATCAACAGCCTGTTAGATCAGGACGCCGTCGATTGGTTGCAAGACCGCCGGTGTGTCGGTGTCGCCAAGCATCTGGCGGGCATCAATTTCGATGTTTCGGCACAAGGCCAGCATGGGGGTGCACGAGGGCGTGTCTGCAAACGGCGTTTCGAGAACCTGGGCGACCTTCTCCATTGCCAAAAAGACAATGGAGACAGGGACGGTGAACGCGATCAGTCCCAACGCAGGCATTTCCAAAAGTGCAAACGGGAGAATGATGATGAACGCAAACACGAGATAGTGAATGAGCATCGCGTACATCGGTGGGAACGGTGTATGACGAATGCGTTCGCAACCACCCATGTGATCGGTCAGGCGACGAAGGCTGCGGTCCAGTTCCAAGGCTTGCCATCGGTCCAGTGCTTCGGACTGGTGGAGTTGTTGCAGGTCAATGGCTTGTTGCAGAAGAATTCGGTTCGCTGCGTTGCGGCACTGGCGATACGTCTGCAGTTCGTCGGATGCGATCTTTGCTTCGGGATTGGAGGACACGTCTTCGTCTCGCAACGACGCGGCCAACGTGTGGCACCAAAGAATGTGTCGGTTGACGATGCGGCGTGTCGTTTCGCTGTTGTCACCCGGGGAAGTCGCCGGCTTCGTGAAGCTGATCAATTGTCGGGTGAAAGTTCGGGAGTCGTTGGTGATACGCCCCCACAAGATCCGAGCTTCCCACCACCGCGAATAGCTGGAATTGGTTCGGAATGCGAGCACGATGCCAAGGAACGTGCCGGGGAAAGTGGCGACACCAGGCGGCAGTTCGTATGCATCCAGCGGCACCCAGTAGTCCACCGCCGAAATTGCAAGCGAGTAGAACATCGAGAAGGTGGCCACCGGCCAAATCGCTTGAGTCAAGCGACTCCAAGGAATACGTGGGCGAACTAGCAAGGCATCAAACCAGCAGAGGGAATGCTTGGATGGGGTCAGTTGGAGCTGGGCGGACCTTGGTCGGTGGTGCGGCGAGTTGTCAGGGCGTACATGGTTCCGCCGACCAAAAACGTCAGTCCGGTCGCGATCAATTGTTTGGGATCATTGGATGTCATGATGCCTGCCGAAACGATTGTCGCCACGACATAAAACGCAGGTGCGATCAACCACAATTTCGGAGCCGCATGAGGTGAGTTGCGGATCGAGGGCAAGAACAAACAGCAGACCGAACAGGCGGCTGACAACGACAACGTCAGTCCGAGATACGACAGCAAACCTTGCAGGTCCGAAATCAAAACCAACGTGACCGCCACCACGATCTGAACCACGGTGGCTGCAAAGGGTGCTTCGCCGCGAAAACGCATCCAGGCGGGCAACATGCCATCGTCCGCCATTTTCGCGTACACGCGGGGGGCCGCCATCATCATGCTCAGCACCGATGTCAACAAACACAGGGCAATGGTCCAGCGAACAAAGTGTGCGAAACCGTTGCCTCCCAGACTGGCTGCTGCGATGGCCGCCACATCGGGTTTGCCAACGATGCTTTGCATGGGAGGTGCAAAGACAAAGACGGCGTTGAGGCAGAGGTACAGGATGGTCGTGGCCAAGGTTCCAGCGACCAGCGCTCGGGGGACCACTCGCTTGGCGTCAACCACTTCATCGGCCACATAGACCGCCGCATTGAAACCGGAATAGCTCAGGGAGATCCAAACGAGGCTTCCCGCAAAGGCGGTCCAGTGCGACCAAGGGGTGGCATCGGGGGATGTTTCGCGTGCGGGGCTGTGGGCGACCAAGTCTCCGCTGAACCACTGGTAAGCGGCAAACACCAGGATCGTTCCCAAGAGAACCAGTTTGACGCTGACGGCGATGTTCTGGGTGGCGGCTCCAATGCGCGGGTGCAAACCATGGAAAAAGCCCGCCAAGACAATCGCCATGATAGTGACGATTCCCGCGGGCATCCACTCAGGACGCAATTGTTCGGGAAGCAGGTAGCCTTCCAGTGCCGTTGCCGCGAACGCGATTGCGCCGGAGAACCCTGCGATCAGAGAAACCCATCCGGCGATGTAGCCGAGCAACGGGTGCGCCGCCCGAGAAAGAAACAGGTACTCGCCGCCGGATTGCGGCATCACGCGGATCAGCATCGCGTAGCTGATGGCCCCTGTGACAGCGATCACGCCGCCTGCCAACCACGCCCAGAGGACTTGTTCAGGAGATCCCAAATCGGCCAGTGAATACCCGGACGTCGTGAACACGCCAGCGCCGATCATGTTGGCGATGACCAGGAACGTGAGGGTCCAAAATCCGTATTTGCCGCTCAAACGACTGCTTTCGTGGTGATGGTTCCGAGCTCGATTCGATCCCGGCGGAAGCGTGGGAACGGATCAAATGGGGGCTGTGATCGCTAATGTAGCCCAATCCTCGGAGGACTTCATCGCTACGGAACCGCAATCACCCGCGAGGGTGTACGGGGGTTAAAGAATGGGGCCCAGCGTTGCCAGCACGTTGTTCCACAACCGCCTGGGGAGCGACCAGGCACCGACGATTTCCGAGGTGATCACGTTGGACCGCTCGATGTAGGTTTGTTGGCGATCCTGAACGGCAGCGGTGAGTTTGGGATCGTGGAACAGAATGTTGTTCTCGTAGTTCAGGTCAAAGCTCCGGCGGTCCATGTTGGCGGAGCCAATCAGAGTGACTTCATCATCGAGCGTCACCGATTTGGTATGCAGCAAACCGCCGGTGTATTCGTGGATGAGAACACCCGCCTCGAGAAGTCCGGCGTAGTAGCTTCGACTGGCTCCGCCGACAACTTGGGAATCGTTGTTGGCTGGCATGATGAGCGTTGTCTTGACCCCTCGCCAAGCTGTTGCGCAGAGGGCTTGCTGCATGGATTCGTTGGGCACGTAGTAGGGCGTCGAAATGGTCAGCTTGCGCCGCGCCGTGTGGAACAGTGTTTCAAAGACCTCTGGCATCGCTGAGTCACGAACGGTCGGGCCGGTGCCGATGACCTGCGCAGGGAACCCGGACCCTGTATCAGGAAGCGGTTGGTCCAGCAAATCGGTCAGGTCGTCGCTGGTGCAGGACATCCAATCGGCGACAAAGAGTTCTTGGTTCTGACGGACAATGGGACCCTCGAAACGAATCACGGCGTCGACCCAAGGGGCGTACTTGGGTTTGACCCGGAACTCAGGATCGGCACAGTTTTGGCTGCCGCAATACGTGATGCTTCCATCGATCACAACGATCTTGCGGTGATTGCGGAGGTCGATGCGACCACGCAGAGCACGCAAGACCAAATTGCCGATCGGCAATGCTCTGGCAACATGCACACCCGCGTCTTGCATCTCTTTCCAGTGAGCGGATCGAATGATCGTTCGTGAGCCGAGGTCATCTGCCATCGCCCGGCAGGTCACGCCTCGCTTCGCCGCTCGTTTGAGTGCCTCGACCATCTTCAGACCATTGTTGTCTGGCAGCCAGATGTAGAACAGCAAGTGAACATGGTCTTTGGCTTGATCAATGTCCGCGATCATCGATTCAATCGCGGCGTTGGAATCGTCCATCAGCGTTCCAGAATTCCCGCCAATCGCTTCGAATCCATTGATGGATTCACCCATTCGGAACAGGTGTTCGTATCGGGCTGGCACATTTGCCAACGCGTGACGAGATTCTTCCGGGTTGATGTCTGGCATCGTGGGCAAGCGTTCCATGACTTGCTTCATGCGGTCCATTCGTCGTCGTCCGATGTTCGTTTCACCAAACAGCACATACAAAAGCACGCCGAGGAACGGCACCGCCGCGATGATGGTGACCCAAGCGACACGTGACGCGGGTTCCCGGTGCGGCCGCGTCATCACACGAATGATCGTGACGGCTTCGATGGCGACGTGCGCCACCAAGGCAATTGAAACAGCATTGATGCGAACTTGAAAGTATTGTCCGAGATCCATTGGCAGAACAGTTTGATGTCAGGTGCCGCAGATGTGCGGGGGAACGATCGGGGAGCGAATGGTTGCGATTGACCAGTGACAATGAATCGGCCCACGAAAAAAGCCGATCGACAAGACCCGTTTGAATCTGGTGCCGATCGGCTTGGATAGCGTCCGCAGGATTCCGTTCGATGCTTAGAACTGCATTTTGAATTTCTGTGTCATGTCACGACGCATCGCAGCGGTCAGTTTGTCAATCTGATTGAGAGCCTCACGGTAATTACCGTAGGCGTTGCCTTGGGCGATGGCGCTGGTGACACGTTGGTAATCCGTGGTGCTGTTGGTGTTGTAGTAACCATAGCCGTCGTTGTAGTAGCCGGTGTCGAGGCTCTGGCTGGCTTTGACCTTTCCAGCGTCGATGTTCGTTTGACGAACGGAAAGGGCGTTGCCGCGAAGCAGTTCCGCCACGTTGGTTCCGTATTGGACCATGTCGGGGTCGACGTTGAGCGTGCCGAGTTCATCGATCTGACGAGCGCGTTGGTCGCTCCATTTTGCCATCGCACCAGCGGTTTGCGATTTGTGATCGCGGGTGTGCTCGATGATCGAGTTGACTTCATCGAAGTAGTGCTTGGACTCGTAAGCGATTCGCTGTTCTTCGCTTTGTTCCGACAGGCTGGCACGTGCAGCGGCCTGTTGGGCTTGGCTTTGCAGGCTGAAGATGCCCATCAATCCGCTGAGGCTGGACTGGGTGATGGGGCCTTTGAGCGAGAGGGAGTTCCCGTCGACGGAGACTTCCCACTGTTTCACTTCAGGGGCGCCGGTGCCATTGCGTTGAAGAATTTCAGCGAGCAATTCCGGGGCGATCAATTTCAAGGATGCAGGTGATTTTGAGAACTCAAACTTGGCGATGCATTCATTGAGGCTGCGTCGGCCGACGATGAGGCTGCAGCCTTGAATCGATGCGAGGGTACCGGCGACGGATTCCGGCGAGTTGGATTTGAGAGATTCCAGTCCCGTCAGACGAGTCGTCAAAGGGATCGGTGAGAGGACGTTTGCCAAATCGATTGCCATCATGAATGACAGGTAAGATTCAGGTTGCTTGGCATGAGCGCTCAGGAACGGCGTGTACTTCACATCGATCACCGGGGTCAACCATCCTGCCAAGAGCGATCGGTCGGTGGGGCGAAGGATGCCCAAACGTTCTGGGTGTTCGTCTCCGGGAACGAAGTAGGTTTGATTGGGAGCGTGAACGACGTCGTGATCGACAACGTTGTCGACGTACCCACCGAGTCGTTCCGCCAACTTTTTCGCGTCCACCGGGGCGTTGAGGACTGCGTAACCGGCTTCCCATTTGGGACGGAGGGTCGCAATTTCGAGATCGGCGAGAAACCAGACTTCGCTCACAGCCGACGAGGCGGCTGGGGAGAAGCCAGCGTCTTTCATCAGCTTGTTGAGCGCAGGAACATTGACATAACCGATGGCGTTGCCGGGAGCCGGTGACCGATCGAGCAACAGTTCGATCTTGGCCTTTTCTTGTGCATGAACGACAGATGAAGAAATCGAGAAAAGAAGGGCCAGGGCCATCGCAGGGCCTGATTTCAGCAACGTTCGCATGGTATTGGCTCGGTTCGTCAAAGGGTGTGGATCAAAGTGTCGATCCGCGACGCGATTAGAAGAGATAATTCATCCAACTATTCGCACGGACAAGGAACATGATAGGAATTCCGGCAATTTGGACGTCGCCAGTATAGACAGCGGCCTGTCCCTGTGCACCGCCGGGCAACGGATGGGAATCGATCTCATCGAGCCGAATTCGGACCACAAATTGAGTGGGTGTTCCGTCGACCAGGGCGGTGGGGACGCCACCGCCAGCGACAATTGGCCTTTTCCTGAGACATCGATGGCATTGATCACGCCCGGTTAAAATTTCACCTGGATAGGCGTCCAATCTCCTGAGTCGCTTTGTTGGCGTTAAAACCGGAGGAATCGTTCAAGTTTGCCAGGTTGCCGTGTCGAATCTAGGAAGGGTGAATCGCCTTTTGTGGCCATTGCGATGTGCGGACCGCGAGCGAGTGCGGTGACTTGTTGAGAAGCATTCGTTGAGCAAGATTGTGATGGGGTTGTACCGAACCAAGTCGAATGAGTTGCAAGACCCCCGCACGAACGATCTTTGACCGCGCGACCCGGCAATGGTTCTTGCTTGCACTGCCGTTGTGGTTTCTCACTGTGCCCTTGAAAGCCGAGGAAAGCCTCGCGTCGTTTCTACAGACGGCTGAGGCGGAGCATTTTGACGAACCGTTGTTGTTGGCTCAGTTCTCTGAGTTCAACGAGAGTTTGGACGCGATTGAGTCGCCCGTGACCGAGGTGTTGGATCAGTTGGATACGATCTCGCTGGATCGTTCGCTGCAGCAATCCTTCACGACCGAATCGTTCGACAGCCGAGCGGGAACTCAGCAGCCGAACAACTTCACCGCGTTTCCAGATTTCAATCGCGGGATTGTTGTGATTGGTGAAGAAGCGGCCTTGAAGATCGGTGGGTTTGTCAAAGCGGATTTTATCACTGACTTTGACCCAATTGACTCGGTCGATTCCTTTGACACCAGTCAGATTCCCGTTGGAGCAGCCGAACGGAAAAACTCTCGGTTCCACGCTCGGTCTTCCCGTTTGAGTTTTGATACTCGATGGAAGGTTCAGCAAGAGGTGGTTCGGGCGTTCGTGGAAGCGGACTTCTTTGGTGGCGAAGATGGTTCCAATGGATCGCTCAGATTGCGACATGCTTATGGGACCATGGGGTATGTCACGGCGGGGCAGACGTGGACCACTTTCACGCACCCATCGGCCGTTCCTCAGACATTGGATTTTGAAGGTGCTGTTTCGAACGTGAACCGACGGCAAGGGTTGGTGCGTCTGGATTTGCCATTGGGCAATTGGGGGTGGTCTTGGGCGGTGTCGCTGGAAGACCCTCGGATCGAGATCGACATCCCCGTCGGTGTGACGGGAGAAGGGCGAACGGAATCACCCGATGTGATCACTCATTTGAAATTGGAACGACCCCGAGGCGATTTTCAAGCGGCGTTTGTTATGCGAGAACTGGGCTTTCAACCGGTCGGGGATCCAGTCATCACGGGCACCGCCTGGGGATTCAACTTCACCGGTTCAGCGAAGGCCACGGAAGACACGCGGCTCTATTCCCAAATCACGTTCGGAGAAGGGATCGGCAGCTATCGAGGGTCACCTGATGTGGTGTCCACTGGCCCAAGCAGCGCGGCCATTTTGCCGATGTTTGGATGGATGGTCGGTTGCAAGCATGTTTGGAATGATCGGCTGACATCAAACTTGACGTACAGCGAACTCTTTCTGGATCCCATTGCGGGTCAGGATCCGACCAACCTGCGTCAAACCAACTACCTCGCCGTGAACTTGATTCACAATCCGGTCGATCGGGTGTTCGTGGGAATCGAATACCTGTACGGGATGCGAGAGAACCAAAACGGCAACCAAGCCGACGCAACCCGTTTGCAAATGAGCTTCGGGTTTTACCTGCCGTGAGGATTCGTAGCCTCGTCCACGACGACCACCTGACACTCATTGATCCAGCGCTGCTTAGCAATGCACGATCAATTACTGACGTAGTGGATGAGGCCACGAATCCTGATTCACGGGACTCGTTGCCTCATCCACTACGAAATCCGCTACTTGGTGATCAGTAGCTGAACTTGCGTACGCCGACCATGAAATAGCCCGGGTAGTTCGGCAGGACCATTTGTGTGGCCGTCAAACTGTCTCGGGCGCTCACCATGATGCTGGTGGGACGACCGTAAACACCTGGGTTGGGCGCAATTCGGACTTCCCAGATCGATGTCAGTCCAGTGCGAACGGCGGCCATGTTGAACTTGAGGACTTCGAGCTGTTGCCGCTGTTGCTGCTGAGCCATGGTTTGTTGGTAATGCGAGGCCTCGGACCGCATCATCAAATCTTCACGGGCTCGGGCTACGTCGTCGGCGTGGTACTTCTTCCAGTTTTCCCAGCCTGCTTGCAGGACCTCGAGATCCTTTTCGCTGAACATGAAAAACGGGACCGCGATTTGGTCGCCGGAGGCCAGTTCCATCAGCACGCCTTCGAGGGTGTAGGACTTGGGTTGTCCTCCGAAGCCGGCCACGAATTGTTTGAGGTCCGTTTCCTTTTCCAAGGATTCGTTTTCGAGGACGGAAAGAACTCGAAGGATGAGCTTTTGATGCAGCGGATCAAAGGTTGAAAATGCTTTGCCGTTGATGGTCACGGCGCCCAGTTTTCGATCCAGCGTGTATTCCTTCTTCCCGTAGGCAAGGATCTTCGCCTGAATCTTTAGCCCATCGCGAGACGTCCAGGTGTGCATTTCAAGGTCGCCACCTGACTCCCTTTCCGATTCGCTTTTGGTCAATTTCGTGACGAATTCGCGGTCTTCGTCCGACAGGTCTTTCAGCTCGACCGCAGCAAGGCGGCCCGAACCACGACGTTTCAAGATCGCCGTGGTGTCGTTGGATCCAATCAGTTCGCCTTCCAATTTGTAGGCACCGTTGGCACTGGTCCAAGTACGAGGTTTGGCGCTGGCAAACGAAGCGGTCGAGAGGACCGCGACAACAAGTAAGAAGTGACGGAACATGATGTGGTCTAATTCGAGTGATTGAGAAAGGATCAGTTGTTGTCGTTCGATGAATTGTCCGATTCCTCGGTCAATGAATCGTCAGTTGAATTGGCCGACTCTTCAGAATCCTCAGGGCTGGGCAAGCGAACGAGCATGTAGGTGTCTTGTGTTTCGGTTCCAAAGTGAACCAGCACGGACGCTTCATCTTGCGTCAAATTATAGAGGCCGGTCTCCACCACGATATCTTCGTTTTCGCCAATTCGCATTGCAACTCGCTGAGTTTGCTTGTCGACTTGGCCTTGGATGGCCTGTGTTTCATCGGTTTTTTGATTGTGGAGCGTTCCGGACACGATCCCTTCTTTGTTGACCGCCAACTGGACAATGCGGTCAGGGTCGACATCGTCGGCATCGGTTGTCAACGCGAAGGTTCCCAAGGGAAGCCACTCTGATTCTTCAGCGATCTCTTCGCTTTCAGGGGCGTCCACCGTCGCGAGGTCGGCCGCTGTTTGTGCGAACTCCTCGGACGTCGCCACTTCTTCACCACCGATGTAAACGCGATTGTCTTCGTAGGTCACGTTGCCTTCGCTGCTGTAATCGTAGTAGACCGGTTGCTCCATCGATGGAGCGGGGGCACTCCAGGTGAACCAGTTGGTCACCGTGGGGTACGTCGGTGTGCTCCACCAATACGAGGAGGGGTAGTACCTGTACGAATAGAAGTAGTGCCAACCACAGAAGCGGAATGGGTGTCGTCCCCACCAATTGGGACCGAAGCCGTGATAGTGGCAATGATTGCGAACTTGGTTTCCCCAGCGATGGAAATGGTCATAGCGATGGGGCGGAATGGCTGGCCAATTGCTGACGTTGTTCAAGCGGTTTTGCCACCGGTTGTTGATCTGGTTGACTCGGTTGTTATCCAGATTGGCCCAGCCCATTCTGTTGTTGATGATATTGTTGTTGCCAATGTTCACGTCGCCGATGTTGATGTCAGGGCGGCGATTGGGTGGCAGGCGATCACCGGGATTGGGGCGGCGGTCGAGGCCGGGACGATTCTCAAGCCCTGGCCGTGTTCCGGCGCCGGGGCGATCTGCGAGGGAGGGACGATCGGCGGTACCAGGTCGATTTCCGATTCCAGGTCGGTCTCCTGTTCCGGGGCGATCGGCGCTACCGGGGCGGTTGGGGCGTTCATTTCCACTGGGACGCAGGGGACCATCGAGTCCCAGGAAGTTGCCGACGTCGCCCGTGGAAGGACGGCCACCGGGGAGCTTTCCAAAGTCTGGCATGTCGGGGCGATTCGAGCCGCCAGGACGACTGGGCCGGTCACTGCCGGGGAGATTTCCGCCGGGCCGATTTCCACCCGGCAGATTGGGGCGAGAAGCACCTGGGCGATCTGATCCGGGCCGATTGCCGGGAAGGGTGCTTGGTCGATCAGGGCGAGTGGGCAGGTTGTTGCCTGGTCGCGTGATCCCGGGTTGGGTGGAACCGGGACGAGAGGTTCCTGGTCGCGAATTGTTGGGCAGTGAGATGTCCGGACGCGAAATGCTGGGGCGAGAAACGTCGGGGCGTGATGGTCGTGTTCCGGTGCTGGGTAAACTTGGACGACTGGTGTTGAAGTTCGGCCTGCTCGTGCTGGGGCGGCTGAAATTGTTCCCGCTCACGTGGGGCATGCTGGTTTGAGGTCGGCTGGTGGGCATGCGGTTGCCGCCGCCCATGCTTCCGCGATTGAAGTTCGAAGCGCCACCCATGCTGGGCCGTGCTCCTCCGCCTCCACCACCAAACGAACGGCCGCCTCCGCCGCCACCTCGTCCTCCAAATCCGCCCGCTTCAAGCGACGGCAATGAAAGGGTGGTCAGGGAAAGTGCGACGCAAACCGACACCCAGCGCCAAGGCTGCATTGGATTGATCGAAAGATTCATTGGTTGGCTCCCGATGGGGTCGCGGTATTGGGGGAAGGTTCGTCGGTGGCTGTGGTGTCCGTTTGTCGCTTGAGCGTGACGGCTTCACCGTTGGGAAGCGGCTCACCGTTGAGCACTCGCGAAATGATGCGAACCGTCATCGTGTCACGATCAATGGGGCGGACAATGCACGTCGCGGTCGCTTGCCCGCCATCGGCCAGTGTTTGAGTCATTTCCATTCGCCAGTGATCTTCTTCGCCTGCCCAGTAGCCGTTGCCGAAGCTGCCGTCGGCAAAGTAGGTCCAAGACTTCACACGGTTGGATTGTGGGTCGTAGCCAATCATCTCGTAGCCGACCGGCTCTGTTTCGGATCCCACTTGAAAAGTGCGACGTATGAAACGACGCCCTGGCAAGAAATCAATTTTACTTTGGAGGCCGTTTTCCGAGTCTTCGTTCCATGTTCCAACCAACCATCCCAGTGCTTCAATCGGGTTGGCTGAATCGACGGAAGAGGCTTCGTCGGTGGCACGTTCGATGATGGTCGTGATGACCCAGTCCGCGGAGCGCTTGGACAGTGTGATCTCGAACGAAGATGTTTCTTCAGGAGCTTGATCCGACGTCAGCGTCGTGGTTCCGCGAACCGTTGCTTGATTGGTCTCCGTTTGTTCGACTTCTTCGACGGTCGCGCTCAGCTTCAGAGTGGGTTCGGTCTCGACGGCAGCTCGGATCTGATCGATCAGTTCCGTGGCGGAATTGGCTTCTCGTCCCGACGTCTGGTCCCGGTAGCGAACATCGGCTGCAACGAATTGGGGCAGCGAATCAAGTTCTCTGTGATTGAATGCGTCGGCGTACTGTTGCAGACGTTCCTGGACCGCCTGGCGAGAATTGGAATCCACGGCCGCCGGTTGACCGTCTTGTGCGATCACGTCCGAGCCGACGGATCCGAGGATTGCGGCGGTGAGGCATGCACCGAGCAAAAGTGTTGGACCTGTATTCATTTCAAAGTGTTCCAGCCGACAGGTGAGAAGAGATTGGCGGTCAAGCAAAACGAAGAGCATTCGAAATTGTCCTCTCAATCTTAGAGAGTCGGGTCGCGAATTGCTCCCATCGAACCCAGATAATCCGCAGAAGTTGGCCTCGAAACGAAAATTTCGGCATGTTCAATTTTCTGGTGCCAGGAAAAGAGCGGGGTGGGGGGGAGTGCGTCCGAAAAGGTGGGTGTGGGTTGTCGAAACCAGGAAGTCATTGTCGAACGAAATTCGAGGCACCTCGATGGACCGAACCGAATTTACAAGAAAACTGAACGTCAAAACGATTCTGCTTGGCGTCGTTTTCATACTCCTGGGATCGTTGACTCAGGTTTCGTACGCTCAGGTGGACGATTGTTCTGCTTTTTCCGCCTGTGATTCCGCGCTCGGTTGCTGCGACGATTGTTCGAACGACGATTGCATTTGCAAGGCAATCCGTGAATGTCTGGCGGAAAGCGGCATCACCTTTTCGAACAATCTGACGCAGTATTACTTCGGAACAGCCGGTGGTGGTCTGGAACAGACCGCTCGCTATGGAGGCCACGGGGACTACGTGGCCAACATGGATCTTGGAAAGCTCGGTGTGCACGAAGGTTTGTTTCTGAAGCTGCGAGCTGAGCATCGGTTCGGTCAAACGATTGGCGCGTCAGCCGGTGTCATTTTGCCGCCGACCTTGGCCGCTGAGCTGCCCGTCGCGGATAGCGAGAGTTTGTATCTGACCAATGTGTTGTTCACCCAGTTTTTGTCCGAGCGTTTCGCGGTCTACGCCGGCAAACTGGACACACTCGATGGTGATACCAATGCCTATGCGAGCGGTCGCGGTGTCACGCAGTTTTCCAATGTTGCTTTTGTGGCCAACCCAATCGTGTTGCGATCGGTGCCTTACTCGTCGCTTGGGTGTGGTTTTGTTGTTTTGGGTGACGAGGGCACACCGGCCTTCAATTTCGTGGTGATGAACCCCACGGACACCGCCGACTCAGCTGGCTTTGACGAGCTGTTCGCTGATGGCGTTGTGGTCTCGGCGGAAATGAGAATGGCAACGGACTGGTTGGGGACTCCCGGTCACCAATTGGTCGGGGCCTCCTGGAGCAGTCGCGACTACGTTTCGCTCGGCCAAGATCCACGGATCATCCTTCCCAGCGTGCCGATCAACCGAGCCTCGGATTCCTGGTCGGTGTATTGGAACACGGACCAAGCCTTGTGGGTCGACCCCTGCGATTCAACTCGACACTGGGGATACTTTGCCAGAGCCGGGATTGCCGACAGTGACACCAACCCGATCAGCTATCTGCTCAGCGCTGGTTTGGGCGGCGCAAGTCCGATTCGCGATGGGGACACGTTTGGTGTTGGGTACTACTACAGCGGAACCAGCGACGAGATCGGGCCGTTGTTGACCGCAGCCTTGGGCCCCATTGGTGACTCGCAGGGCGTGGAGGTCTTCTATCGGACTCAGTTGACCAAATCGATTTCGGTGACGCCCGATTTTCAGTGGATTGATCAAGCTCGCGAGCAAGTCGCCGATGCGTACTTGTTGGGGCTACGGATGAACGTTGCGTTCTGAGCAGGTTGGGGCCAAACGCATCCGGCATGAAGCGGTGCAGTTTCTGGTGACGCGGAGTGCCCTCCCCGGAAATCTCGCTTTCCGACCCTCCCTAACTGCGTTTGGGAGGGTGAATTGATGTTCGCGATCGTAGGGCTTCGAAACTGCACAACTACTCTCAAGCGATGGGGTTGAGAGGCGGCAAGTGTTCCTCGGGTGTGTGGTGCTTGGAACGCCGCTGGTGCAGGTGTTGCTGAAACGCTTGGGCAAGCGACTCGCCTTTCCAGGCTGAATCGGTTTGCGTTTTGACCGAGGGAGCGGAGTTTGTCGCGGCAGCGTGACTGTAGAGCAATCGATGCAGTTCCAAGACCAGCGATCGCAGTCCGTCAGAGAGACGGACGTTTTCGGGTTGCGTGTTGAGCCACTGGTTCCATTCGGTTTCTGCGGCGTGAGCATCGTTTGTCTGGCAAGCCCGAATCAGTCGGCCGGCCGCGACACGGTCGGGCGGGTTGAGTCGATGTTGGATCGTTCGATATCCAAGTGCGATCCGGTGGGACTGCGTTGCGATCAGAATGCCCAACGCGCCCAGGATTGAGAACGTCCATGCCAAGGGTTGCCAATTGGGATCTTCCACCGTTGCGAGTTGAGGCTGAGGGGCGGCAGCGACGTCGAAGGTCGCCTCGGGCAAGGTTTGCGAGCCATACGATTCGTCTTCCGGGTTCCACCACACATACCGGATGGCGGGCAGTGTGAGTGTTCCCGAGCCTTTGAATTGATACGTCACCGTGTCAATTCGTTCGCCTGTGAATTCGCCTCGCTCGGTGTGGTCGTTCACTTGGGGTGACTTGACGTAGGCTTGGATGCCATCGGGAACGTTGGTTGGCGGTGGAGCGAGCACCATGCCCGAAATCTGGTCGGCTGTTTGGGTGATGGTGCGGTGAACCACGTCGCCTTGTTTGGCTTTGCCCGGCGGTGGATCCCACGTTTCTTGGATGTCGATTTTGTCAGCCGTGACCACGAAGACATCGGGATCGTAGTCCGGTGGTGCTTGGATCTCGACGGTCACTTCGGTGGTCTGCTGAGTGTGATCGGTCGTCGGTCCTGTGAAGCCGTCTCGGTTGGCGTAGCGGACTTCGAACGCGGGGATTTTGACGGTGCCGAAGGCTTGCGAATACAACGCGAATTCGTGGGTTTGCACAAACCAGGACTCGTCCCCAACTTCTTCGGAGGACACCACGGGTGATCCGACTTGCAGGATCACTGTGCGTGGAATCTGCGGCAGTGAGAACGACGTGGCACCCACAAACGATCCAGGGGCACGGACCTGCACCGAGAATGGCAGTCGTTGTCCCACCCAGGCCTTCGGAGTGGGGACTTTGATCGTGACCGGTTGGGGCGGATTGTCTTGGGCGATGGATTGGGTAACGGTCAGGCAAAGCGTCAACGCTAGGAACGTTGCGGAGAAGTAATGGAGCTGTTTGAACACGTTTTTAGCGGAGCGGCGCGAGCCGCCCGGTGCGTTACCGGAGGGCTTGCGCCCTGCCGCTATCATTTGGAATGTCGAGCCTGCGTTCGAACCGCAGTCCGACGGAGATGCAGGAAAAGCATGTTGCGAAGGAGCGGTCATGGTTTGTCTCCATCGCTGGTCTTCGCTTCGACAGGTTGGTCTTGGGATTCCTGGTCTCGATTGGCCATTTGGTAGCGGAACTTTGACTTCAAGAAATCGGCGGGCTTGGTTTGCACCTGGCGGAGCCATACCGCTTGCACGGAGGCGTCGTTCACGGCTTGTTCTGCGGTGATCTCGGTTTCCTGGCCTTCGTCTTTCTTGTTATCTTTGTCGAACACGATTTCATCGGCTCCGAGACGTTGATCGCCAGCGTCCCCGCCTTTGGCGTCCGTCAATTTTTTGCGGGCGATTGCGAGGTCCAGGTTCTCTTGGGCTGCCTTCCAATCCGGTTGTGCTTTCAATGCGTCTTGGTAGCTGGCGATGGCTTCGTCATACTTGCCTTGCATCAGCCAGCAGTTGCCCAGGTTGAAGGTGGCCTGTGGGCCGGTTGTTCGTGAAAAGGATTGTGCCGCATCGGCGAACTCGCCGGCGCGATACCAAGCGACTCCTTGCCACATGGGATCGTCGAAGGCGTTGGCCGCGTCGGTGTATTGTTCTTGATCTAGCAGACGCTGACCAAGTTGGTCCGGTGTCCACCACCAAGTTGACCATCCGATCACGCCTAGGATCAGCCATGTTTTCATCAGGAGGCGTCCTCATGGGAGGTGCGTTCACGTCGAAACGACCACGCCACCATGGCGGCGAGGAGAGGGGACAGCCAGTAGCCAGATTCTCGCCAGCGATCGCTCTGTCCCGCGAGGCCGGACGACGAGCGACGCTCGGCGTACTGCACGATCGATTGGATGTCTTGGTCGTCGATCGTCAACGGAATCCGCTTGCCGCCGAGTGTTTTCGCGATCGCTTGCAGCGATTCGGTTTCTTGAGATTCCTCGGGTAGCAAACTCAGGATTTCGATTGGGGGCGATCCAATCGCTTGGTGAGCGGCGGCGACTTGCTGAGGATCCAGAATGGCTTGATTCGCGATGATCAACAAAGTCGCTCCGCCTTCTTGGCGGTTGATCAAGCGACCTGCTTCGGTGATCGCTTGGTCAAGCGCATCGCCCGCAACGGGCATGATGGCGGGGCTGATCTCTGCGGCCATGTCGGCAACAACGGAGGTGTCTTCGGTGGGCGGCAAGACGGTGTGAGCCGATCCGGAATAGGCGATCAAACCCAGTGGGGCACCCGGGCGTGCTTTGGCCAAGTCGGCGACTTTCAACGCGGCTCGTTGGAGAGGCGTGGTGGTCTGGGCAGCCGACGCCATCGTCTCGTCCGCTTTCATCAAGATGATCAAGGGTTGAGCGTCTTGTGCGAACGGGTTGGCTTCCACTCGCCACGTTGGCCCCGCGATCGCGACGACGCTGACAATCCATCCCACCAGCAGCCAAGTGAATGCCGGGAGGCGTTGCCACCCATGCTTGGATGGTGGCCCACTTTGGTGAACCAAGGCGTCCAGTAAATTTGAATCGATTTGGTTTCGCCAACCCCGAAGCGGATCGTGACTGCGATGCCAAGCCCATGCCAAACCAAACGCAATTGGAATGAGAAATAAGCAAGTCGGACGAATGAAGTGAAACGCGTTCCAGACATCGATCATGCGACCACCTCCATCTCACCCGTGATTGGGTTGACGTGGATTCGTTGGTCTTGTTCGACAGGAGTCGTGTGTCGTCGACCTCGCCAAGTCGCGATTGCCTTGGCAAACATTGACAGCAGCAATGCAACTAGAAGCGGCCAGTAGTAAATGTCTGTGCGAGGACGGTGGCTGATGGTTTCGATGATCTTCGTTTCGATCTTGTCGAGTTCGTTGTAGATGCCAGCCAGGTGTTCGCGGTCGGCGGCGAAGAAGTACTTTCCGCCCGCTTCGGAGGCCACGTCCTTGAGACTTTGTTCATCGAGTTTGGCTTCGCCAACCGTCGTCGGGTCGCCGATCGCGACGGTGTAGATTTTGATGTCTCGCTGAGCTGCGACGCGAGCGGCTTCGACCGGAGGGACTTTGCTTTTGGTGTCATTGCCGTCGGTCAGTGCGATGATGGTTTTGGCTCGTTCGGCGTTTTCGTCGAACAAGTTGACGCCCAATCCGATGGCGTCCCCCAACGCGGTCCGTGGGCCAGCCATGCCGACTTCGCACTCGCCGAGCAGTTCCTGGGAAAGCTGCAAGTCGGTTGTGAACGGAGCTTGCAGGTACGCCGCATCGCCGAAGACGACCAAGCCCACCCGGTCACCTTTGCGTTTCGCGAGGAAACCATCCAAGACCTCTTTGACCGCATCGAGCCGGGAGACCTCTTTTCCCGCATCATTTTGAAAGTCTTCTTGTGACATCGAACCCGATAGATCCACGAGCAGCAGCAAATCTCGCGTGGGGATCTCCTTGGTGATCGGAGGCTCCAGCCATTGAGGTCTGGCAACTGCAGTCAACACGGCAACCCAAATGGCAATCGCAAGCACGCGGCGAGACCCGCTTTGCGGCCGAGTGTTTGCGGATGACGTGCCACCCAAAACTTGTTGCAGCCGATCACCGAAGGGAACAAGGACGGAAACTTGGTGTTGTTGTTTCGGTGGCAGAATCAGTCGCACCAACCACGGCAGCGGCAACAACAGGAAGCACCAGGTGGAGGCGAAGGTCAACATGTTGGCTCCTCGCAGGTGGCGTTTGAGTCGGTCGGGTTGGATGCGTTGGAAGAATGCTGGGCAATCCAAGCGGCCGCGAAAGCTCGCAGTTCATCGAGCGATTCTTCACTAGCGTGGTCGCGATAGGCCGCGGTTGCCAACTGCTCGCGAACGGTTGGCGAAAGCGATGGAGACGGCTCCGTCGGAAATTGTTGCGACAACCATTCGGGCCAGCGGTTGCCAGTCATCGTTGCCAGTTCGGATCGCGGTTTGATTGCCAAAGCGGTGCGTCGGAGGAGTTCCGAGATGGCAGCGGCCGTGTTTGCCGACTCCAGTTCGTGAATTGCTTCGCGGCGGTAGGCATTCGCTTTCCAAGTCCGCCAGTTCTTCCATGCCAGCCAAACACCCACTGCCAACAGGACGGCAAACAGCACGTACCATCCTGGCGCGAGTGGCCACCAGGAAACCGGCGCGGGCACAATAATGTCGTTCAGCCGGTCGAGGCTGGCTGGGTCGCTGGCTTGCATCACGCGGTGTTCCCAAAGAGAACCCGGATCTGCTCCGCGACGGGGTTGGCCGTGGAAAGTGGCATCAGAGGAATTCGCAGGGATCGAAAGACACTTCGCCAGTGCGAGAGGACTTGCCCGAACGCTGCCTGGAAGTCCTCGGGAAAGGAGGCGTGGTCCGGGATTTCCCAGGTTCGTCCGCCGTGGCTGGCCAGCATGCCGGGGGCGCCGCTCAATCGAATGCCAAGTGGATCGTAGACCGCCGTGACCAGGACGTCGTTGTGGGCCGCAATTCGAGTCACGAGCCGCGTGGTTTCTTCGTCGGCTCCGTCGAGGTCGCTGACCAAGATCACCAGATGATCGTGCCGAGCGATTCGCGACGCGTTCTCGAGAACCTGGTTCAACGTGATCGGTGAGGCGGGAGGCGGCGCTGACGAAGCCGATGGCTCAGCGAGGTTCTGATTCAGTCGAACAATTTGATGCAGCAGGTGCAGGACTCGAGTTTGACTGCGGTGGGGACGGACTTCCGCGATTTCGGTTTCATTGAACACCAGCCCGCCGACTCGATCGCCGCTGGCAAGCGAACGCCAAGCACCCATCGCGGCCAGTTCTGCCGCTGCGACGGATTTCATCGCGCGTTGACTTCCAAAGAACATCGGTTTGCGTTGGTCGACCAACAACAACACGGGACGTTCGCGTTCTTCACTGTAAACACGGATGTGGGGTGAACGAAGACGAGCGGTCGCCTTCCAGTCCATTTGGCGGATGTCATCGCCTTGTCGATACTGGCGAAGTTCTTCAAAGGACAGACCACGACCACGAAGCCGCGAGGCATGACGTCCAGCGAGAAGCGATCCGACGGGTTGGCGAGGTAGAAGCGAGAACCCGCGCGCGTCGGCTTTGCATTGCAGCAGATCTTGAAACGTGATGGTGACTCGGGCGGACATGGGCGGCCTTCGTTCAAGGTGGGCAATCGAAAGCAAACTCAGTTCAGACAGGAACCACGTTCTTCAGCAAGGCATCAATCACGTCCGTGCGGGTCACACCGGCCGCTTCGGCTTCGTAAGTCAAGTGAACTCGGTGAGCCAAGCAAGCCGGTGCCATGGCGCGGATGTTGTCGGGCGAAACGAAGTCTTGACCGGCCAACCAAGCATGGGCGCGTGCCGCGGCGTCGAGTGCCAACGTGCCACGAGGGCTGGCACCAAGCCGAATCCACTTGGGCAGGTCGCCTTCGTAGCGATCCGGGTGACGGGTCGCCATGATCAAATCCACCATGTACTTCTCTGCGGAGTCGGCGACATGAATGGCACCCACTTCCTGTTGGGCGTCGAAGATCAACTGTTGCGAGATCGCATCGGTTGATGCGGCGGCCGCGCCCGTTTTTTCGCCACGCACCAGTTTCAAGATGGCTGCTTCGTCCGCGTCCCCGGGATAGTCCACGCGAACATAAAGCATGAAGCGATCCATCTGGGCTTCGGGCAGTGGGTACGTGCCTTCTTGCTCGATCGGGTTTTGGGTGGCCAGAACCATGAACAGTTCCGGCAGTGTGTGCGTTTGGGAGGCGACCGTGACCTGTCGTTCTTCCATCGCCTCCAAGAGGGCGGATTGGACCTTCGCTGGGGCCCGGTTGATCTCATCGGCCAAGATCAGATTGCCAAAGATCGGGCCCTCTTGGAATTCAAATGTGCCGTTTTGTTCACGATAGATTTCAGATCCGGTGACGTCGGAAGGCAACAGGTCGGGAGTGAACTGAATGCGTCCGAATTGGCTGTCGACCAGCTTCGAAAGAGTTTTGACCGAGCGAGTTTTGGCCGTGCCCGGAAGGCCTTCCATCAAGACATGCCCCTTGGCCAACAAGGCGACCAAGATTCGTTCCACCACGGATTGCTGACCAATGACGGTCGCATTCATCGCGTTGGCGATCTGTTCGATTGTTTCCCGCGGCGTCATGCAATTGTTCCAGTGGAGAAGAGGAAGGATTGGTTGTAATGGCCTCGCTTGCACATCGCAACGTCGTCGGGTGGACGCCATGGAAAACGGCCTCGTCCCAGGATCGGGTTGAGGCCGTTGATGCAGAGTTTCGCGGCTCAGCGGATGAGTTTCAGCCGATCGCGATCAACGAGAGCCGACCTAAGCAGGTCGGCAGGAATGATCGGGTATAACCATGTGAGCCGTTTGGGCGTTAGGCTGGGCTGCGAAATGTTTGATGTTGGCGTTCGGATAGCGAATGCAATTTTTCTTCCGGCTCGCTGTCTTTCTTCATCCCGGTAGGGATGTCAGATGGTAGCCGGGGGTTGCTGCGTAGCAGCGTACCCCCGGAAACCGAGCGTCCCAAAACCACTCTCCATCCCGCCGTGGCCAATGGCCACGGCGGGATGGAGAGTGGTGGCGTGGGGGTTGCATGTCCGTCGGTGGCGCTATCGCTTACCGACGGCTACCATCTGAAATCCCTACCGGGATGAAAACTTGCGCAAACGAATGTGTTCCGTCACACCAAATATTTCGCAGCCCAGCGCCAGCCCCGGTTTTGCGTGGGAACCGTGGCGAACGCCAAACGGCTCACTTGCCCGATGACACCTGCCGACCTGCTTAATTGCGTGGCGGCGAGATCTGTTCGAGTTTCTTGATCCACTCTTGGGCCTTCAACGTTTGATAGTTGATGCCCGCCGCGCTCAGGCTGGATCCCGATTGCCAAGGGTACTTTGGAATGGTTGCCATGAACTGTTCGATGTAGTTCTGCACGGGGACGAAGGTCCACATGTTGTCGGCGTACCAACGGAAGTATCCCAGCGTGCCTTCTTTCCACATCTTTTCGTAGGGGTCGGCGCGAAGGTTGATGATCAACGGCCAACCGGGAACTTCCCGTGTGCCCGTGGCGATGTTGCCTTCGACGGTCGCGAAGTGAATCTTCCAGTTCTGGACGCGAACCGCGTTCAGGTCACCGCCCTGTACTCAGGGTCCTTGGGGTAGTAGTAGGTCTCGGGTTCCTCTTCGGCGTTGAGGTGATAGAGGTTCCCGAAGAATTCATCGAACCCGTGGTTGGTGGGCAAGTGTTTGTCTCGGTCGCCCAAGTGATTCTTGCCAAATTGCCCGGTGGTGTAGCCTTGCTCCTTCAGCACGTCGGCAATGGTCGGTGTCCAATCTGGGATCCCGTGTTCACTGCCTGGCATGCCGATGGTCAGCAGTCCGGTGCGGAATGGATGCTGGCCAAGGATGAACGAGGCGCGTCCGGCAGTGCAGCTTTGTTGAGCGTAGGCATCGGTGAACATTGCGCCTTCTTTCGCAAGGCTGTCGATGCTGGGCGTCTTGTACCCCATCACGCCGTGGTTGTAGGCACTGATGTTGTGGACACCAATGTCGTCACCCCAGATGACAACGATGTTGGGTTTTTCCTGAGCTTGCGATGACAAGGCTGGGAGAACCGCTGCCATCAGCAAGAGGCATCTTGAAAGAACGGGCATCGAGGGGCTCCAGGAGAAGTCGAAATGGAGAAGACGAGAGAACGGAGAAGCTGCATTGTTGGTGTTGGTCAATTCACGGGCAACCTGATGGAGGAAAATTCACAGACGCTTCTTCCCTCCGAACCTGAACGAATCAGGAGTGATTTTGTCGTGGTGTCCTCGGATCTGAGGGAAGGGGCAAGCGATCAAATTGGGAGACGATGGTGTTAGGAAAACGTGTGAAAGCGTATAAATCGAGGTGAGTCCGCCCGCGAATCGCTCGAAAAGCGTCGGTTTTCGGGGGATTTTGCTCCTTGAGTCAGCCTCCATCGGTTTCCCGACATGACTCCTGGATGAAAGCCACCTATTAGCACCAGTGAGTGAAAAAACGATGGGACAATTTCAAGGGTTGTGGCGAGACACGAAGATCGTGTGGATCGTGTTCGTCTCAATCATCTTTGCATTCTCGATTTTTGTGTCTTGGTACTACTTGTTGCTGTTGCCGTGTTTGCCGGTTTCGTTCGTGTATTTCGCGTTCATTCGCTACGACGATGAGGGCAACGAGAAAGGTGATTTCACCTGAGCGAGGCGGGAGACTTGTTGCTGCTTGGGATCTCGCGTAGAAGGGAGTGAAATCGGACGTCGCACGCGAGAGAAATGCAATGAAATCGATTCAGCGAATCATTCGGGACGTTCCGCAGCACTGGGTGGGCGACGGTTTCCCGGTACGAAGTTTGTTCTCTTACGCCGGTGGCAATGAGTTCGATCCGTTCTTGTTGCTCGACTATGCCGGGCCGCATGACTTTGCACCCGAGGAAGCAAAACGCGGTGTCGGCGAGCACCCTCATCGCGGTTTTGAAACCGTCACGCTGCTCTACCAAGGCGAATTGGAACACCGTGACTCCAGCGGCAGTCAGGGCACAATCGGACCCGGCGATGTGCAGTGGATGACGGCGGCCTCTGGCGTCGTCCACGAAGAATTCCATAGCCGCCGATTCGCAAGAGCGGGCGGGACGCTGGAGATGGTCCAGCTCTGGGTGAACCTGTGCTCAACGGACAAGGCCGCACCGCCGAAGTACCAAGATCTGCGGGACGAACAGTTCCCTCGAATTCCATTGCCCAGGGACGCCGGGACGGTTCGCGTGATTGCGGGCGAGCTGGGGGAAGCGAAGGGGCCAGCCAGCACGTTTTCGCCCATCAACCTGTGGGATGTTCAGCTCACTGGAAACGCGGCGGCCACGTTGGCAGTTCCTGAAGGGCACACCTGCGTGGTCATCGTTCAAAGAGGCAATGTTCGCGTCAATGAGAGTTCGATGCAGGCGGTTGAGTTGGCGCTGATGGAACGGTCTGGCGACACAGTGGTTTTGAATGCGGAGTCAGAAGCTCGCGTCTTGCTGATGACCGGCGAACCACTTGGCGAGCCCGTGGTGGGGCAGGGGCCGTTCGTGATGAACACGCGAGAAGAAATCCGAGCCGCCATCACCGATTACCAAGCGGGCAACATGGGCCACTTGGACTGAGCGATCTCGTTCAGTGCGGTGGTTGATTGTGAGCGTTGAAAAATCACTTCGGATCACGCGGTTGCGGGGGCTTCGTATCGCAAACGCAGGACCGGGTGGCCGGATGGCGGATGTGGTTTTTGTTCCAATGAAACGAAACCGTAGTGCTCGTAAAAGCCACGTCCAATGGAATTGTCGACGAAGACCTCCAGTTCCAAATCACCGCGAAGCGAAACGGCGTGGTCCATGAGTTGCCGACCGATGCCGCGTTTCTGATGCGTTGGGGCGACAAAGATGCCGCCGACTTCATTGCCCAGCAGAGCCAAGAATCCAACGACAGCCCCGTCCACTTCGTCGACCCAGGTTTCTGCGTTGGGAAGGTAGATCGTCGCAATGTTTTCGCGTTCTTGCGCGAGAAACTCAGGGCTGAGAAAAGGATGAGCCACAATCGAGGCCGACATCCAAGCGTTCAGTAATTCGTCCAAGTCCGTGGGTTCGTAGTTGCGTATCACTGGATTCATTCCATGGACCGTTGCAAGCGTCGTTGCACCAAAGACCGGCTTCGGTGCGATACGGCGGTAGTGACAAAGGCCGAACCTCGAAGGTTCGGCCTTTGTTTAGATGACTTGCAATGCAGCCAACGTTATCGGTTGGGGCGATTGCTTTCCTGGCGGAGTTCTGCCAGACGGTGCTTGGCCAGGATGTCGTCCATGACGTCCAGTTCTGTGTAGTACATCGCACTGGGGTCGATGCCTCGGTCATCCAGCCATTTCAAATGCTGACGCATTTCGGGCTGGCGAGCGTACGCGGGAAGGACGACCAGCCAGATGATTGACAGCAGTGCAATCAATCCCGCCAGTCCGCCGATCCGGTAGCAACGTTGACGAGCAATCATGGCGACACCGTGTCAGCGAAAACGACTTTGAACATCAAGTAAGCCATTGCCAGTGTCAAAACCAAGTTGAGCGATTGACCGCACACGTACAAAACAAGTGGCTTGCCGCCTTTGAGTTGCGGTAGCAGTTGGCGGAAGTTGGTTTCCAATCCGATGCTGACAAACGCGAGGCAGAAGAACCATCCCCGAAGCGTTTTGGTGGAGCCGCCGATCATCGCGTTGATGAGTTCGGGGCCATTGGTCATCGAAGAGTAAAGCACCGAGAACAGGATCGACATCGAGACAAACCCAAGCACGAACTTCGGAAAGCGGTACCAGATTTCGGAGATCCCGATCTTCGGACCCGTCGGATCTCGTTCCACAAACGTGACCCAGTAGATTGCCACGCAGAACGCGGTCACACCGATCAAAATGTTCTGGATCATCTTGACCGTCGCGGCGACCTCGAGTGCTTCGTCACCCAACACTGCGCCCGCGGCGGCCACGGCACCGGTGGCGTCAATCGTGCCACCCAACCAAGCACCTCCCAGGATCGGGTCCATTCCAACTGCGGTGATCACAGCGGGCATCACGGCCATCATGATGACGGTGAATCCCAGCGACAGACCGATCGAAAGTGACAGCTCTTCTTTCTTGGCTTTGCAAGCCGCGGCGGTGGCGATCGCGGCGGAGACACCACACACGGACATGTCGGCGGAGATCACCATGTTGAGCGATTTGGATTCAATTTTCAGGACCTTCTGGCCGAACCAGTACGTCGTGATCAAGACGAAAGGCGTGACCAACCAAGCGACGAACACGCCGGGCAATCCCAGTGCCAGCAAGCGGCTCATCAGCACTTCGGCACCGAGCAGGACCAAGCCGGTCTTGATGAAGAACTCGGTCGAGATCGCTGGTCGTAGGAAATCAGGTGTGCCGACCGTGTTGCTGATGATCAATCCCACCAGCAGCGCCCACAAGGCATATTCAAGGTTGTAGGCTTTGACCACCGATTGCCCGGACATCCAATACGCCAGCGTTGCGAGCAAGAACACGACGGGGAAAGCGGCCAAGAAAGCCGAGGCGGATTTGCCTCGCATTTGATTCGCGAAAGCAAACAGCGAGCCGATGATCAAGAAGACTCCGAGGATGCCTTGCCAGCTCGATGAGACAGCGTCGAGCGGGTTGTCAGTCCACTTGCCAGGTTTTGCCAGGAACGGTTTCAGTGGGCTGGTGACGCTCACCGATTCGCCCGCCGCGATGCTTTCGCTCAGGCCCTCGGGTTGGCCAATCCAAACGGCTGCGAACGCGATCAGAAGCAAGAGGGCGGCACACCAAATTGCCCACCAGTCTTCGTTGGTCGTCATGTCTTTCCAAAGACTCGGCCGCGGTGGCGGGGTGGCGATGGCAGAGTCATCGCCAGCGGATTCGAGGTCGCTGTTCTCGGAAGAAGGTGAGTTGGCGTTCATTGGCGGGAATGCAGGTAGGAGGGAAAGGGCGGGAAAACGGTTCGTAGAAAGCAGAGAGTGACTGAGACGAGATCAAAGACCGGAGCTGGAAAGTGATTCGCTGGCGCGACGTTCGACCGCTTTGTTCATGCTGGTTCGCACCAACTGTAGCAGGCGAATCAGCTCCTTTTGTTCGCGACGTTTCAGTTCGCTCATGACTTCATGTTCGAGTTCGCGAAGGTGTTCGACAATCGGGGTGACCAGTTGGCGGCCCTCTTTTGTGATCGCAACGTGGACCGTGCGGCGATCGGTCTCGGATCGCTCGCGCGTGACGAGTTCACGTTTGAGCAGTCGGTCAACGATTGCTGTGATGGCTGGGACGACTTGGACCAGTCGCTCGCCGATTTCACTGCACGTCAACGGGCGGTCTTCCATGTCCAAGATGCGGAGCAGGTTGTACTGCGAGAAGGTCAGGTCGTGCTGGCGAAAGAAACGTGTCAAATGATTGTCGAGTTGGTCGCCCGTGCGCACCAAACTCACAACGGCTTCTTGATCCACGCTCGCGAAAGGTTGGCAGCGGTGAAGTTCTTTTGACAGGTCGTTCATCGTTGGAACCAAGCAGGGGAGTTGGCAAAGGCGGGAGAAGGACCGGAATCAGTCGGCGGCTCGTCGCTCAAATGAGCGATCAGGCGCTCGCCGTCGGTGACAGTGAGCGAAACCGTTGACCCAAAAACACTTTATCGGTAAAGTATTCGCGGATCAAGCTCTGATGCATCCTGTTTTTCGCCGATGCTGTCGAGATGGTTCTTCCCGCCCTCGCAATTTTATTGCTGTGCAATGCGTCTCCCTTGGATGCATCGCGTCCTAACCTTCTCCAAGAGTTTGTCGTTATGCCAACCACGGCCATTATCGGTGGCGGGTTCAGCGGAACGCTGGCCGCCGTCAATCTTGCTCGCTTTGCCACAACGCCTCAGCGAGTCGTGATTGTGAACTCGGGGCGTCCGTTTGGTCGCGGGACCGCTTATGGAACCACGCGCGGGGAGCATTTGCTGAACGTCGCGTCGCGGAACATGTCAGCGTTTCCGGATCAGCCGACGCACTTCTTCGATTGGTTGCGTTCGCGGTGCGAGTTCGATGCGATCGACGATCACACCCTGCGAGAGATGTTCATCCCCCGTCGGGTCTTCGGTGATTATGTCCGCGGAATGGCAACTCACTATTTGGGGACAGCGGACCCGCGATCGAAGGTGAATTGCGAGGTGGTGGAGGATTCGGCCGTCGATGTGATTCCGCGTGGCGTCGATCCCGGTTCGAACCAAGGCGGCGTCGTGATGTTGGAAAATGGCGAGCCGATCGAGGCGGAATCCATTCTGCTGGCGACCGGCAACCAACCACCGGCCGGGTTGCCCGGTGCGAAGAGACTCGCCAATGATCGACGTTACTGCGGCAACCCTTGGAAGGACTGGCACGAGAATCTGCCGAGCGAAGACCAGCACATTGTGATCCTGGGAACCGGCCTGACCGCGGTCGACGTGATCGTGACGCTTCGCAACAAAGGGTGGAACGGGAAGGTCACCGCGATTTCGCGAAACGGCATGCTGCCGCAGCGACATTTTCGCGGCATCGAGTGGCCGCACGCGATTCCCGATGACGGGCAAACACGTTCGCTCAAGGAATTGGTGAAATTGATTCGCCAGGATTGTGAGCGTCTGCGAGGTGTCAGTCAGAACCCGGCGATCGCGGTCGACAAATTACGGGGGCGAACGCAGCAGTTGTGGAAAGCATTGACACTGGAAGAACGCAAGTTGTTCTTGAAGAACTATTCGGCGGATTGGAACGTGATTCGGCACCGCATCGCGGGACCCATTCATGACGCGATCACTGATGCACTGGATTGCGGTCAGTTGACGATCACACCGGCGACGATTGAATCGCTGGCGTCGGGTGAGCATGGGATCGAGATTCAGATGGTCGATCGCGAGGGAACGGCCCAGCAGATCGAGGGTGACTTGGTGATCAATTGCACGGGGCCGAAGTCTCGGTTCTCTGATTCGGCCTTGCCGCTGTATCGCAATTTGTTTGAGCGAGGTTTGGCGCGACCGGACGACATGGACATGGGAATCGCGGTGACGGATGACTTCACCGTGATTGGGAAAGGCGACGTCCCCACTCCGTTCATGCATGCGATTGGCCCGATTTTGAAGGGCACGTTGTGGGAGAGCATTGCGGTGCCTGAGCTGCGCCAACAAGCGTATTTGGTCGCGCAGTCGATCTTGCATCAAGAGCCAGTCGCTGTTTCTGGTCCGGACACGACGGAATACTGCATCTGATCTGTCTTCTCGAACGATGATCTCAGGTTCTGGGCGAGCAAACCGCCGCGTCACTTCTTTTCGCGAGCGGCCAGGACAGCTTCGGGGGTGGCGGTCTTGATTGCCAGCGATCGTCGTCCGACGGTGGCGATGGAGAGCAAGATGGCGATCATGCCGCAGGTCGCCAAGGATCCGATCAGCAGGTCGGACACGCTTCGTTCGACAATCATGCCGATGGTCCAGACCCAGTTGGTGATTTGCCAGGCGGAGTAATCGTATTGGCGGTAATCGTTCAGATGCAGCCCGATGGCGTAGGGCACCAGCGCGGTCAGCACGGCGACCACAATGAACGCGGCCAATCCAATTTCGACTCGCGGGTTGTTGTTGATCCGGACCAACGCCACGATCCAGCGGACGCAAAACAGGAACACGACCAAGTACGACGTGTAGGCGATGACCAAGTGAAACAGCATGTTCATTGCACCGGCCGGGGCTCGCATTCCCACGACTGATTCGGTTCGATAGGCAGCGAGCAACAGCACCGATGAGACCAGGACCGATCCAAGGCTGGCAAACACGAGTCCCGTCGCCGGGCCGGGGGTCAGGAAGGTGAGTGTCAACCGACTGAGGAAGTTGCCAGGCAGTTCACGTTGAATTCGCGGGGTCAGGCTGTTGGATTCAGCCGCCATCATCGATCCTGCGCCGGTCCAGACACCTGCCAGTGTCAATGCGACCGGGAGCCACAGGATCATTCCTTCCTGGTTTTCGCCCGGGTTCCACTCCATTGCAAAGGTCGCCAAGCCAACGAGCGTGGCAGTGAGCACCAAGATCGACCAGCGGATGCCGCTGGACCGGTTTTCACTTTCGGGCGTGAGTTGCGCGGCGGTGGTCGTGAGCAGCAAGTGGCTGATGCAGGCCGCGGTCAGCAGGCTGGCGACGAAAATGAACGCGGTCCAACCTGCATCCAAGGGATTGCCATACCAAATCAGTGCCACCGCAGCGGCCCCGACCAAGTACTCACACAGCATCAAGACCATCAACACCACGAGCAACGTTGAGATCCGTCCGGTCCGACCGCGAGCGAGCGGTGCAAACGACAGGGCAACCACAGTCAGCAGCAACCCGCTGGCGATCAGCATCGCCATGATCAGTCCCACGGTGGGCAAGTCGATGCCACGCAGCGTGTAGGCGTAAGCCACGCAGGGAAACAGCGTGATCAGGTACAGCATCATCTGCAGCGAGGCGCTGGCCAGTTTGCCCATCACGATTTGCCAGGCACTCAGCGAGGTGATCGAAAGCAGTTCCAGTGTCCCGTCGTCGATTTCGGCTTCGAGGGACCGGTAGGCCGCCAGCGGAACGATCAGCAGCATCGGCACGGCGAGCACGAAGTAGTAGCCGATCAACAACCGAGGTGCTGAGGGCGACGTGTAGATCTGGGGCATCAGCATCAGACTGCCGATCACGGTCCATGCGAAGGCGGCGATCAGCAGGACGGAGAAGGTGACGACAAACTGCCGGCTCTTGAGGGCTTGGCGAGTTTCTTTGATCAGGATCGGATTGAGTTTGTCGCCTGTCCGCTCGGCCCACTCGTCCAAACGCAGCAACCACGAGGCCACGTTTTTTGAGACGGACGCATTGGGTTCCGAAAGCGATGCGGTGCTCATGCGATTTCAACAAGAGAAGAAGGATAGGTGTCGCCCTGAATGATACCGGGTTTTGCCGGTGAAGAGGGAGTTCGAGCGGATGCTCTCGCGTTCAGCACGTTCATCCGCGAGCAGGGTAGAATTTCGACAGCACTTCCAATCCTCGAACTTCGAGCTCGTCATGTCCGGTTCGCCTGATCCCCTCGTTCCTGAGAATCCCTACGCCGAGACGATGCCGGTGGAGGCTCAGGTGGTTGGGCAGAGCGGTTTCAACTCGGGATGTTGGATCGCTCCCCTCTTGGGGTTCGCGTTGGTGGGGGTGCTTGTCTGTGGAGGCATCTTGGTAGGCCTCATGCTTCCAGCGGTTGAGGCGGCACGTGAGGCGGCTCGACGAATGAGTTGCAGCAACAACATGAAACAGATTGGGCTGGCGCTGCACAACTATCACGCCGCGTACAAGCAATTGCCACCCGCGTACACAGTCGACGAGGATGGCAACAAACTGCACAGTTGGCGAGTGGCGATTCTGCCCTTCATGGAGCAGCAAGCCCTGTATCAACAGATTGATCTTTCAAAACCATGGGATGCGCCGGAGAACGCAGTGGTGGCATCCACCGTGGTGTCCGCTTATGCCTGCCCTTCCAAGGTGGGCGATCCGTTGATGACCACTTACGTTGCGGTGGTGGATCCTTCGGGCATGTTCGAGGGCGCGATCCCGACAGAGTTCAAGCAGGCGACCGATGGTTTGTCCAACACCATTTTGTTGGTCGAGACCGAGCATGAAAACGAGGTCCACTGGATGAGCCCTGAGGACATCGACCTGCAAACCTTGTTAGCTCGATCTGAGGACGATTCTCACCAGGGTGGTGGGCACGTCGTGCTAGGCGATGGGGCCGTGCAGTTCATCACCAATTCCATCGAGGTCGGGCTGTTGGAGGCCTTGGTGACCAAGGATGGGGGCGAAGGATTTTCAGGCCTCTGAGGAACCGTTCGGAATTGAGTTTGGCTGTTGCGAAGCGGCGCGAGCCGCCCGGTGTGTCACCGGAGGGCTCGCGCCCTTCCGCTATCTTTTGAAATCCCGAAGTTGTTTTCGAATGGTTCCTGCGCCAATTTGTCAGCTCGTGCGAGTGATTCGCCAGCACCGGTGAATGCGTCGATTGCGGAAGTCTTCCGGGACGGTTTGCCGGCTGATTTCGTGGACTTTGGTTCCCGGGAAAGCGGATTCGTCCATCTGAAATTGTCGGTAGTTATTCGAGAAGTAGAGAACGCCGTCTCGCGAGATGTGCTTGAGGGTTTGCTGCAGCAGATCCTTGTAGTCGTCTTGCACGACCCAATCCTTTTGGGTGCGTTTGCTGTTGCTGAACGTAGGTGGGTCGACGAAAGCGACATCGAAAACAGCGGTGGCAGGAAGGTTTTTGATGAATGCCATCGCGTCCTCGGCGATGAATTCGTGTGAGTCGCCTCCGAACCCATTCAGGTGCATGTTCTCTTTCGCCCACGTCAGGTACGTGTTCGACAGATCGACGGTGGTGGTGGATGCGGCACCTCCATCGGCGGCGTAGACCGTGAACGAACCCGTGTAGGCGAACAGGTTGAGGAATCGTTTGCCAGTGACCTCGTCACGGACCATGGACCGCGTGATCCGGTGATCGAGAAACAACCCCGTGTCGATGTAGTCCGACAAATTGACTTGGAATTTCAGCCCGCCCTCGTGAGCTTCGATCTGGTAGTGACGGCTGGCAACGGTTTCGTGCTGGGCGGTTCCACGTTGTCGTTTGCGTTGTTTGAAGAACACTTTGGAACGCGGCACATCCAGCGTCTTTGCGGCGACCTTCACCATGTGTTCCAGCCACACCGTGTGTTCGTCATCGCTGCGGTCGTGGGGGCGTTCAAATTCTCCGATGTGCAAGTGGTCTTCGTAGCGATCGACGACCAAGGGGACTTCGGGGACATCACGCTCGTACAATCGGTAGCAGGTGATGTCTTGTTTGGTGGGCCAACGGCGGAGGTGCTTGGCGCGTTTTCGAAGTCGTGCGGCGAACTCTTCGCTTTGTCGCGCGGTGACTTCGGGCGAGGGCAGGGGGGTGACGGGTTTGGGTGGGGTAAAGAAATCGCTCATTGAACCAGACCTTCGGTGACCTGGAGGAAGACATCCTCGAGGCTCTTTTTGTGTGCGGCAACCTCAGCGATGAGAAACCCTTGTCCAATCAACCAGGCGACCAAGTTGGCTTGATCACGAACATCACCTTCGAATTCGAATCGCACGAGTTCGCCATCGACGACGACTTGGGATGCGGGAGGAAGGGATTGATCGCCGCTGTTGGCGGATGACGTTTCGACGGAGGCGCCGTTGGAATTCGACGTTGGGGTGGAATTGGACGTGGGGGGGTTGGAAGATTGTTCGGCGAGATGCTTGCGGATCAAGTCCCCCGCTTCGCCCGCGCGTTCGAGCACTCGCAGAGTGAGTTCGCGATGTTGGGCGCGTTGACGTTGGATGTCTTCGACGCTGCCGGTCGCCAGCAGTTGGCCTTGTTCGATGATGCCGACGCTGTCGCACATCTCGGCCAGTTCAGTCAGGATGTGACTGCTGATCAAGACTGTTTTTCCGCGATTGGCCAATTGGCGAATCATTTGTCGCAATTGAATTCGGGCTCGCGGGTCCAATCCGGCGGCCGGTTCATCGAGAATCAAAACGGCGGGGTCGTGGACCAAGGCTCGGCCGAGACAAAGACGTTGCTTCATGCCCTTGCTCAAGCCCCGAATCGGTTTGTCTTTCATGCCGACTGTGCCGGTGAATTCCAGCACCTCTCGCAACCGCCGGGTGCGATCGCGACCGGTCAAGCCGTAGGCACGAGCGAAGAAGTCCAGGTACTCCTCGCAATTGACGTCGCGGTAGGTGCCGAAGCTGTCGGGCATGAATCCCAATCGGCTGCGGACGAGTTCGGGGTCGTTGACGACGGAGAACCCATCGACGAACGCATCGCCAAAGCTGGGCAGATCCAACGTCGCGAGGATTCGCATCGACGTGGTTTTTCCCGCACCGTTGGGGCCGATGTAGCCAAACACGTGTCCCCGACGAACCGAGAACGAGATGTCATGGACGGCGTGTGTCTTGCCAAAGTAGCGGTGCAGTCGGCGGAGTTCGATGCAATCGGCGGTGCCGGAGTGGACTCCGGACATGCTGGGGTTGTTCGGCGACGTGTTCGCGGGTTGCGAGGTCGATTGGGAGTCTTGCGAAGTCGTGCTCATGGCAGGTCTCCCATCACAAAGTGGATGCTGTTTTCGATGGAGATCCCCTCGATCGCTGGGACGTCGTCGGACAACTCTGCGAGGGCGATGTAAGAGCGATTGGGAAGTGACTTGCCCAATTGCATTCGTTGCTGCAGTTCGTACTCAAACACACCATCGGTGGGTGCGGCGGTCAGGCCGAGTGTCGATCGGATTTTGTTGATGACGTCAAATGTCTCGGTCAGCAAGCGGCGACGCGCTTGGCCATTTGTGGAGTCGGATTGACGGTTCGTTTTGGAGTTCACCAACCATTGGCGTTTGTACCAATCCCCCATCAACTTGGACGCGTCGAGGGAGGTGACCAGTTTGGCACGAGCGGATTCGCCCGAGCTGACATCGTCCGCTAGGAAGAACAGCCCATCCTGGTCTCGGATCAAGACGCTTTGCAGGTCCAGTTCGCATTCGTTCTTCAGTTCCACACTGACTCGTTTGACGGCGTCCGATTCCGATTTTGTGATGCGGACCGTGCCAAATTGATCGCGGGGTTGTTCGACCACGAACTGGCGTTGTTGGCGACTGGGGAGCAGTCGGCTGGAGAAGCGGATTTCGTCGTCGGTGACGCTCACTGTTCCGCGGGGGTCGAAACGTTGGTTGATTCGGTCTTCCCAGCTTGTTTCTTCATTGTCGAGCAACAGCGTCACGGACGCATTGGCTGGGAAACGCAGTCCGTTGGAGGGACGAATGCCGGCGAAATAGGTTGAACGCGTTCGAGACATGGCGTCGCCGTCGGCGTTGGCCCAAGTGATTTGTCGGGCTCGCAGTCGCGTGCCGAACCCATCCGCGATGATTCCGTATCCCATCATCGCGACGGTGGTGGCAATGGCGAGTACGGGAGCGATCAAGAACATCAGGTAGCTGCGTCCGCTCTTGGTCGTTTTTCGGTAAGCCACCGGTCCGACCAGGATCACGAACAATCCCAGGAATCCCATGAAGGTGTAGACCGGGGGTTGCGAGACACCGGGGATCATCCATTCAAAGAAGCGTTGGGTGCCGATCATCGGATCGACACCGCGACGCAGGGTTCGATGGGCATGGAACCCGAGGAGGTTTTTCGTGGTTCGCCAATCCAAGATGCTGACGGGTTCATCGTCTTGATGAGCGGGCAGTTGGATGAGCAGGCCCGCTTGCAGTGGAAAGGCCTGCATGCCCATTTCCGTTCCCAGTCGGGTGTTGGCATGGTTGGCAAAGGCATTCGCGAATGAGCGACGAAATTTTTCAATTGCGTCGATGCCTCGCTGAGTCGCCTCGTCGACTTGTTGGTTGACCGCGTACATTCGGCCCCAGTTGTTCGACATTTCTGCTGCGCCGGTGCGAAGCGATTGCAACGCGGAGATGGCGTAGGCATCGATGGTGGCAGCATCCAGAGTCGAGGCCGAGGAACTGATTCTTTGAATGTCGTTTTTTTGCTCTGGTGGCGTCCCACGGATCAGGATTACGCCGCCACCACGGACCCACTGCATCAGGGGTTTCCACCAAGACGGTTGTTCGGCCTGGAACTTCAGGTAGTCCTCTCGGTGAATGACCACCGCATCAAAGGGGAGCCACGAACGCCAATCGAGAGGCAGTTCATCGGGAGCGTGTGACTGGACGGCAACAAACGGTTCGTTGACTCGGCCGTCTTCATTGACCCGGAGTTGTTCGGGTTGAAGCACGTCGGCGTCCCACTGCATGTCGAAGGTTGATTCGATCAGCGATTGCAGGGATTTTTCGCGGAGGTCCTGGTCTTGCTCGGAGTTGATCCAGATCAATCGCCAGCGCAGTTCGTTGCGAATGCCTTCATTGATCGCGGTGTATCGCTGGAGGGACTTGCCGATTTCATTGGGGACTGGGGTGATGGATTGCCCGTTTTCCAAGATCGAAACTTCGTAGGCGTCCCCGTAAGATGTTTTGGGAACGTGCCGGACGATCGTTTGCTGGGTCGACTTTTCGGGGATTTGGAATGGGATTTCCACTTCCAGCGCCGACTGCGGTGGGCTGTGCCCGTCTCCGCGAGGACTCAGCAGCAAGGTGAAGTTGAGATCGGCCGTGGTGGGGCCGCCCGTGGTCATGAAATCGATCTCGACACGCTGTGTTTCAGGGATGTCGGGGGCGGAAAGACGGACGTTGATTTGGTACCCCAGCCGATTGACGCGGCCACGCGGGAATGCCGTGCCGTTGTTGCCGTCGTTGATCCAGAGACTTTGACCGCCCGGGGAGGGCTGTGCCAAGGCGTTGGGCGAAACAAATCCGGTCAGCAGGCAGGCAGCCATGACCCCGAAAGCAAGCGTCGAGCGATTCATAGTTCTCTCTCCCGAGGCTTGAGCAACTGCGGCGGCAATTCGTCTTTGGCGAACGGGCTGCCTTGTCGAGATTGGTCGACGCGACCGATGGTCAGCCGCGCGACCAGCCAAGAAACCAGAAAGGCAAACGCGGCGATGGCGAAGAAGGCGGCGAAAAAGCCGAGCGCAGCAAGAGCGGCTTTGGCAAACACGGCTCCGTTGCCCGCCGCTCGTGTGATGGCGGCAAGGAGGGCAGCGACTGCCGTGATTGCCATCATCATGCGGAAGGAAATGCGAGGCAGCACACGGCTGCGGATGACCGGTTGGATCGACGGCGTGGGCGTGATGATCGGTTCGGGGGCAGACATGCGCTGTGTCAATCAGAGACGAGATCAATCAGGACGATGAGTTTCGAAAGTCGATTGCGAGTCCTGTTTGGCTGCTTTTCGATTTTCGACCACCTGATGATACAGTGTCTCCTGAACCCGCATGGGGGCCTGGTTCTTGCGAGGCCTCAAACGCTGGTAACTTCCGTCCGGCTGCATCCGCCACGCGTTTTGGTTGTCGCGGAAATACAGTTGCAGGGTTTCGCGAAGACGTTTGCGGGCTTCGGGATCGATGACGGGAACCAGGAGTTCAACGCGGCGGTCCAGGTTGCGAGGCATCCAGTCGGCACTGCTGATGAACATCTCGTGATCGCCACCGTGGCGGAAGTAAAACGTTCGGGCGTGTTCCAAGAAGCGGTCGACGATGGAAACGACTTCAATCGTTTCGCTCATCCCTGGCACGCCGGGTCGCAAGCAGCAGACGCCACGAACGTTGAGGCGGATCTTCACGCCCGCTTGGCTGGCCAGGTACAACGCGTCGATGACTTCGGTGTCCACCAAGGCGTTCATCTTGGCGATGATCTCGCCCTTTTGTCCCTGCCGGGAACGTTCCGTTTCGCCTTGGATCAGCTCCAGGATTTGACGCCGCAGCGTCAGCGGTGCCATGCCGAGTTGTTGCAGTGGTTGCGGTTGGCTGGCCCCCGTGACGGCGTTGAAGAACATCGTCGCGTCGGTGCCCAAGATTTCATCGCAGGTCAGCACCGAAATGTCGCCGTACAGGTTGGCGGTGACCTCGTTGTAGTTGCCGGTTCCGAAGTGAACGTAGCGGACCAGTCCCTGGGGTTCGCGGCGAACGATGATGCACACTTTGGCGTGCGTTTTGAGGCCACGGATGCCGTAAATGACCTGCACCCCGGCCTGTTCCATTTCGCGAGCCCATTCGATGTTGCGGGCTTCATCGAAACGAGCTTTCAGTTCCACGATCGCGGTGACGTACTTGCCTCGCTCCGCCGCTCGCATGAGCGCGGCCACGATTGGGCTGTTGCGGCTGGTTCGATACAGGATTTGCTTGACGGCCAGGACGTCTGGGTCGACCGCGGCTTCTTCCAGCAATCGCACCACCGGATCAAAGGACTCGTAGGGGTGCATCAGCATGATGTCCCCTTCGGAGATCGACGTGAACATGGACTCGGCGGGATTGATCTTGGGGCTTCGTTGCGGCGGCCATTCCTCGTCGCGAAGGGAGTTCATGCCCTTCAGGCCATGCAGCGAGAACAGATACGTCAGGTCCAGGGGGCCATCGATGTCGAAGACAAACTGCGGGTCAACCTGGAAGCTCTTGATCAGATAGTCGCGAATATCGGGATTCGCGTTGGCATCGATTTCCAGTCGAACCACGTCTGACAAGCGTCGACTTTCGAGGACTTCTTCCATGCCGCCGAGCAAGTCACCCGCACCGTCTTCGCGGAGTTCAATGTCCGCGTTGCGAGTGATCCGGAACGGTTTGCACTGAATGACTTCGCGACCGGGGAAGAACTCGTTGACGAAATGTGACACCAGATCTTCCAGCAGCGCGTAGGCGTAGCCAGATTCGGTGGGTGATGTGTCCACGCTGTTTTGGGGAGCAGTTGCCTTGTCGATCGGGGCCTTTTCGATGGGCAGTGGAATGACACGTCCGAGGGTGCGTCCGAGTGGAATGACCGCGAATTGAGTCTCGGGAGCTTCGTCTTTGGAGGCGGGTGAATCGTGGGCGAGCGAAGCTGGTTGCTTGGACGATTCGTGCTGTTTTTGGTTTGACTGGACTCGATCCGCAAGGGAGTCCGTTGCCGCTGGTGTCGGTTGAGGGCCGATCTCATCGCCCGGGCTCAGCTGCACACACAGATGGATTCCTAGCCCGGGCAGCATGGGGAAGCGTCGGTCGTGCAGGGCTTGGGGGGACAGGACTGCCAGCACGTCGCCGCGAAAATGGCGTTCTGCCGCCGCAAGCGAGCGGTCGCTGCATTCGGCCGGGTCGATTTGGTTGATGTGATGTTCGCTGAGCAACGGCAGCAGTTCGTTTTTCAGCAACTGGTACTGCCGGTCGACATGAGCTTGGCAGCGTTCTGAGATCGCTTGCAACTGTTCCGTCGCGGTGCGGCCGGATGGGTCACGCCGTCCGCCACCGCTCATCGCTTGCAGTTTCAAACTGCCCACGCGGACCATCATGAACTCATCCAAGTTCGAGCTGGTGATCGCCAGGAATTTGGCTCGTTCCAGCAATTGCACCGCTGGATCATCGGCTTGATCCAGGACACGAGCGTTGAATTCCAGCCATCCCAGTTCGCGATTGATGAACCGAGGAGCGTCAGCGAACGAGTCGTCGACCTTTCGCCGCGACGTGGTTTTGGAGCTTTTGGAAGGGCGTTTGCCGACGGACTGGGAGGGCTCGGGGTCGTGGGACAACGTCAAACTCGCAATGGAAATGAAGTGAACTGGGCGTCAGGAAAATCGAGCCGACCGACTTGGGCGGTCGAGTCCGTCGGGGCGGCTTCCCCCGTGATTTCGGGCGAGGCTTCTTCAAGTGAGCTCTCGGGGATGGTCTCCGCGGCCTCTTCGGGAGGCCAAGGTTGGCCCAGCAAGATGCTGATCGCCTTGGGATAGAAGTCTTTCCCGTAGGTCAACTCGCCGCCTTGGTGTCCCACCGCACCCACCATGCCAGCGACCACCAATAAACCGATTTTCCAAACGTTTGTCAGGCGTTGGTGGCTCGCTTCGTCGTCGCTTCGCAAAGATTTCAGAGCGATGATCGCGAAGATGCTGGAGAGGACCGTCACGATGATGGCGGACCAGCGATGCCAAAACAGCTCCGAGTCCAAGTTGATTTTGGTCCAGGAGCCGTAGCCTTTTTCGACCGAGAAAGACCATCCCATCATCGTTGCCACAATCGCGGTCGCGGCACCCAGCAGCAGGCAAACCAAGGGGACTTGGGTGCCCAGTGTGGGCCATTTCCAACCCAGCACGACAAACAGTCCGCCGACCAGGAACAAGGCGATGGGGAAGTGAACGGTCGCGGGGTGCAGGAACCCTTGGAACGACCAGACCCGAGCCAGCAGCCCTGCCTGGGTCGGATCGATTCCTTTGCGAATGCCATCGGCGAGCTCAACCGGTTGCCCCGAGCCGTCCAGGTCAGGTTGAACCAGGTGGGCATCCTCCGGCCAGTTCGCCCCTTCTTCGATCCAGATCCGAATCAAGGCCAGTTCCGCGGGGGCAAGCGGGCCGCCGTGGCTGCGTGGAGGCATCAGCATGTCGTCGTCTTCGCTGACCAGGTAATCGATGTACATCGAACTTGATTCCAAGTCCTCTGCCTCGACATAGCCAAAGACCGTGTCACGATCATCGACCCGGAAATCGGCTTTGGCTTCTTCGGCGCCGTGGCATTCCAAGCAGTGCTGCCGGAAGATCGGGGCAATGTCGCGTTCGAAGTTCACCACCAGGCCCTCTTCGTCGACCGCCATCCGGATCGCAGCGGCCTCAGCGGAGTCCTCTTCGGCGGCGTTCGCCACGCGGGGCCCCAGTTGCAGGCAAAGCAAGGGCAGGAGGGATAGCAGCAGGAACAAATCGCCACCGCGGGTGGTTCGTCCGGGGCGGGTGGCGTTGCGGCGGAGTGGAGATTTGAGCATCAGCAGCAAAGAAGAGGTGATGGACATGATGGAAAGCAGAATGGAGGGCGGGACTCATTGAGAAATGAGCGAGAGGGGGGCGGCTCATTGTACCGGCGAACGAGCCGCCGCCAAACCAGGATGGCGTTTCAGGCATTCCTCCCGTCCCTTGATGAATTCATCGCGGCCGCGTTCCATCGGGCAAGCAAAGGGGAGCCGTTTTGCCGTCTGAAGCTTTGCCGTCTGAAGCACTGGGCAACGGCCTCGCGCAGAAGCTACATCACGGAGAAGTAGTTGTCGCAAGCGAAGTCGAAGTACTCCTTTTTGAGCTCCACTTCGAGGTTGTTGTAGAGGCAAAAGTTGCGAACTTGCAGCAGTAAATCTCGCGGTTGGCAGTTGCGGAACGGGCGGTCGACGGCCAAGTAGTGAGTCTTGACCAAGTAATCAATCGCCTCCGCGTTGTAAGGAATCTTGGTGACTTTGCACATGATTTCAAACAGCTTGCGGAAGTCGGCCTCGGGCGGGTTCTCGACTTCAATTTTATAGGGGATGCGGCGGAGGAACGCGTCGTCGACCAGGTCTTTCGGTTCCAGGTTGGTGCTGAAGATGACCAATTGGTCGAACGGGACCTGGATCTTCTTGCCCGATGCCATGTTCAAAAAGTCATAGCGTTTTTCCAGTGGGATGATCCAGCGGTTGAGCAGCTGGTCAACGGACATCTTTTGACGGCCAAAGTCATCAATCACCAGCGTTCCGCAGTTGCTTTTCATCTGCAGGGGAGCTTCGCTGATGTTGCTGGTCGGGTTGTTCAGAACCTCCAGCATCTCCATCGTCAGTTCCCCACCGGCGACGATGGTGGGGCGTTTGATCCGCACCCAGCGTTTGTCAAAGCTGCCGGAGTTCAGCAGGCCGCCGGAGGTTTCCGGCATGGCGGCTTCGTGGTTCATCGGGTCGAAGACACGCAAGATGTCGCCGTCGATGTCCACCGCCCGCGGGATCCAGATGTACTTGCCAAAAGCGCCCGTGACCCGTTCCGCAATCGAGGTTTTGCCGTTGCCGGGGAAGCCAAACAAGAACATCCCGCGACCGCTGGCGACCGCGGGGCCCAGTCGGTGAAGCATTTTGGGGTTGATCAAAAGGTCACTGAAAGCCCGCTGCAAGTCGTTTCGTTTCGGGTATTGCCCCTCAATGGTTTGAAGTTTGACGCTCTCGATGTAGTCGGCCAATCGAACGGGGCAGCTTCCATGGTAAGTGGAGTCATGGAGGTGATTGCGGGCGATCGCACGGCCGGATTCAGTGAGCACATACACGTAGTCATTGGTGGCGGTCGCACTTTTGTAAGCGACGGACTGATCCATCTTCAGCCGTTCCAGGATGGGCTCGATCAACCGAAAGGGCAGTTGGACTTGGTCCGCGATGCGACGTCCTTCCGATTCGCCAGCGTTGAGAATGAAGCGGAAGATGATCGATTCGACGAGAGTTTCGTTGATATGGCCAGTCACAATCGAATCAGGTTCCACGGGCCTCCACGGTTCGTCGCGATTGGGCTGGTATCCAGCCGGCTGGGTCGGACGCGGGCGTGCGGGGCTCGGCCGGTTCTGCTCCGGGGAGCGATTTTGTCCCTGCGGCTGGCCTGGAACGGGAGCGGGGCCGCTGGATGCGAGCGGCGCCGCGGGATGTGGCGGACTGTTTCCGGCAGCAGCTCGAGGGGCAGCGGAAGATCCAGGACTCGGGGCAATCGGGGAGGGGGTGCCAGCGGCGGCGGAGATGGAACCGGGTGTGACTGCCTTGTTGGGTGAAATTCCGGCGGACGGGTTGGTGG